>CAMBTK010000018.1 GCA_945870785.1 Sulfurimonas crateris | reverse complement strand
TACGAGCCATGGTTATCCTTGTCTCTGTTTATGTTTTTTAACTTTGCAGATTACTCTTACAATGCCTTTTCTTTTGATAACTTTACAGTCATCACACATCTTCTTAACTGAAGCTCTTACTTTCATCGAAAGTCCTTACAATAAATTCTCAATAAAATCTGAATTAAATTCAGTTCCTATTAGTTAATAAAACCTCTTAATCAGCCACACGAATTGCTGTTTGTAGGTTAAGTATAAGTTAACCAATACTTTTGTCTGCATATAATTATATAAACAAAAACATTCTACTTTTTTGTTAAAACAGCAAAGCGGATGTGGATTATACATAAATAAATGTAAAAGATTTATTAAGTTGTCTGTATTTGTAACTTTAATTTTACATTTGCACTTTTTCTTAACAACTTAATCCCACAAAATGCTGACACCATATTCCTTATTAATTACTATCGTTTTTTTATAGTATATTTTTTTACCATATTTTTTACTCAAAAGCTCTACTTCAATACTCTCATTCTCTAAAAGCTCTCTTATCTCTCTATATGTAAACCACTTTCCGTATTTAGCAAGGCTATTTTGCCAGATTCTAAAACTGCATGTGGATTCAGTAGTTGGCTCAAACACCTCGCCATCTTCCGTACTCCAGTGAGCATTTGAACATGCATAAAGCTTTACTTTTTTACCACTAACTTCTTTATCTCTTATCTCAATGCTACCATCATCGCAACATGGACATTTTCCTAAAATCATAACTGTTTTCCATTTTTTATATAATGATAGAGGAAAAATATTATATTTTAAAAAAATATTACAATTTGCAATATTTATTTACAATCTTTTCTATAATAATTATCAATAGCCATGCCAAGAGCATTGTTATGATTGTGTGACTAAGATAATGATGCCCAATTAACATCTTATATATACCCATACTCCAACCAATTGCTAGGGCAATAGTTATTGATATAATTTTGTTTCTCTTTGATTTAAATAGAAAATATAGTGACATAAGAGCAAAACCACCACTTGCATGACCTGCTGGATAACACTTAAATTTTTTTATAATCTCTTGTGGCATTGAATCAAAAACTCTGATATAAGGGTAGTTGCCACCGAAGTAAATACTGTCACATGGGCATGGTACGTTTGTAGTAGCTTTTAGTATCCCTATTATAGATGGAACTATTAGCACACTTAACCATACAATTAAAAGTCCGCTTCTGTACTCTCTTAGGTTTTTTGCTGATTTTTTAAATGAGTAAAGATACAAGAACAAAATTATAACAGCAAATATAATAATGCTTTTTTTTATTCCTGTATAAAAAACTATGTCTAACCAGCTCCCTTTTTCATGGCTTAACAACCATTTGTGAGAGCTATCATCATAAAAAAACCTCTGTACAAACATATCGATATTTGTAAGCTCGAAGAGTAAAAATATAGCTATTAGAGTAGCTAGTATAATTATGATTTCTTTGTTAATCTTCATATCTGTCTAATTTTTTCTTTTGCATATAACTAGCACTTTGATAATATTTTAATATCTCATCTTGAGTTTTTGTATCTGCTGATATCTCTTTATATTTTGTAGAGAATATATCTTGTTCTAAAACTTTATAACTATTTAATTTTTTACCAACAGATAAAATAGTTAAAACATCATCTTTATATAATCCAAGCTTTTGGTATGTTCCAACTAATGCTCTTGGTTCAAATGAGTCTTCCAAGATATCTCTTCCGTAAAATTTACTTTTATATGACCAGTTTAGCATATTAAATAGCGTTGGCATTATATCTATCTGGCTTGAGAGTTTATTTACAATTTGTGGTTTAATAATCTCTGGTGCATATACAATTATAGGAATATGATATTTATCTAAAGGAAGCTCAACTTTTCCTGCGCTTGTAGCACAATGATCAGCCACTACTACAAAAATTGTATTTTTAAACCAAGGCTTATCTTTGGCTTTTTTCAAAAAGTCACCAATTGCATAATCCGTATATTTTACCGCGCCATCTCTTCCTGTATGTGATGCTATATCAACACGCCCATTTGGATAATCATATGGTCTATGATTTGATGTAGTCATAACAAAACTCATAAATGGTTTATGTGCATGGTATGAAGAGTCAGCCTCTTTTAATGTTTTGTTTAACAAATCTTCATCACAAACTCCCCAAACAGTATGAAATGTATCCTCTTCTTTGCTAAAATTTGATCTATCTACAATATCAAAACCATTGTTTGAAAAAAACTCGTTCATATTGTCAAAGTAGCCATATCCGCCATATATAAACTTTGTCTCATACCCCTTATTTCGAAATATAAAACCACTTGAGTACATATTATGATTATCAGGTTTCTTTACAATAGAGCGCCCTGGCATCGGAGGAACAGAGAGTGTAATAGACTCCATTCCTCGTATCGTTCGTGTTCCTGTCGCATAAAAGTTATCAAAAAACATACTCTCTTTTACAAGTGCGTCAAGATTTGGAGTCAATCCTTTATCTCCTCCAAGAGACTCAAGAAATCTTCCACTCAAACTCTCGACAACTATCATAACCACATTGTAATCTTTCTCTTGTCCATCATTTATTATATTTCTTGCCACTCCTCCGTCGTTTAAAAAGGTAGAGTTACCCGATGATAAAGATTTTTTGAGATTTGATAAAGAACTATCTTCGTCTTGACTAAGATAAAATGTATTGTAATCAAGGGTGTTATTTCTAAATGCGCCAAATAGTGAATAAAGCCCTGCTTTACTTAATTCATTACTATATTGGTTGGTAGAAAACTTTGAAAGACTATCTGTTACATACGCAAAAGATATTACTGGAATAAGAAGATACGCCAATGTTGGTTTTATTCTCTGCTTAATTGTACTGTTGTCTCTTAGTAATGTATCTACTCTTTTTGTTTTGTATAAAAGATAAAATAGTGATGCTGAAATAATTGCTATTACGCTAAAGAGCGTTCCCATTGGGTAGGACTCTTTTATATTTCCTATCACCTCTTTTGTATAAATTAGATAATCTACTGCGATAAAATTAAATCTTACACTAAACTCATCCCAGAAAAACCACTCGCTAAATGATAAAAAAACTGCTCCAAAAAGAAGTGCATAAGTAAATAGATAAGTAATATAACGATGTAGCTTATGATTAAAAAACTTTTGAGGTATTAAAAGCAGATAAACAACAAATGGTGTAACCATATATCCAGCACTGATAAAATCATAAAAAGCGCCTATGGTATAAATTTTTAGCAACTCCATAGCAGAGAGCTCCACTACATCTATTGATTTAATCAGAAGCACCGTTCTTGTTAGTGCAGAAATTACCAAAAAAACCAAAAAAACTATCTCTATATAGTGAAACCTGCTTCGTATACTCTCTTGCATAAAAAATCCTTGAAATTAAATTACAGAAGGTTAGGATATAGTGATGAAATTGAAATGAATAGATGATGAACTTGTCGTCATAAATGAATATGAACATATTGTCATCTTCTATTCATATTGATTTAATTATATAGTGATACCTTTTTAAAAATAAAATAAAATAAAGGTCTACATGTTTAAGTATCTTCTCAAATATTATTTCTATATAGTTGCTATATTTTTTCTCGGCAGAGCAACTCTGTTTATTCTCTATTTTGACAATTTTAAAGAGAGTGGTGTTGATTATTGGCTCACATTTATTTATGGCCTTAGAATGGATACTATTGTTGCCTCTGCGCTTTTAGTTATACCTCTAATTTTACTATCTATCTCTCCTGCTATCATAAAAAATTTTGTTGATAAATTTTTAAAATATTATTTTTTAATTGTTTTTTCTATTTTAATCTATATTGAAAATGCAACTCTGCCTTTTATAGCGCAATATGATGTGCGTCCTAACTATCTTTTTGTTGAATATCTTGTATATCCAAGAGAAGTATTCGCAATGATATTCGCAGATTATAAGCCAGAGCTTTTTGTAGCTTTTAGTATGATTGGTATCTTTATCTATCTCTATCTAAAATACGCAAAGCAGAGCACTATAAAACTGTTTGAAACAAGCTACATAAAACGTTTAGCTCTATTTTTACCAATCTTTTTATTACTCTTTTTGGGTGTTCGTTCTTCATTTGGGCATAGACCAGCAAATGGGTCAGATGCCATGTTCTCGACAAACAGAATGGTAAATGAGATAACAAAAAATTCCATCTACTCTATTTTATATGCGATATACAGCAACTCTGTTCATGGCAGCGAAAAAATGATGGCACAGTATGGTAAGATGGATATAAAAGAGGCAATACAAAGAGTTGAAAAAAGATTAAATATCAAAAGTTTAGATGAGAATTCTCCCTTTTTACGAGTTCAAGAGAGCCACTTTAAAACTACTAAACCAAAAAATCTTGTAATTTTCATACAAGAGAGTTTTGGGTATCAGTTTGTAGAAGCTGTTGGCGGAGAAAAAGGGATAACTCCGCACTTTAACTCTTTATCCAAAGAGGGGATTTTATTTAAAGATTTATACTCTAACGGCACAAGAAGTGTTCGCGGACTCGCTGGTATGAGTGCTGGAAATTTAGCAATCCCAGGAGAAGGTGTTGTAAAGAGAAGCAAAGCTCAAAGCGACTTTTTCACAATCGCTTCACTGCTTAAGCCTTTGGAATATCACACAACCTTTATGTATGGAGGGGAGAGTAGATTTGATAACATGAGAAGTTGGTATATTGGTAATGGCTTTGATGAAATAATCGACCAGCCATGTTTTGTAAATCCTACCTTTACCGCTCCATGGGGAGTATGTGATGGGGATTTGGTTGAGAGAGCAAATGAAGAGTTTAAAAAGTTGTATAGTAAAAATCAAAAATTTGCAACTGTTATGTTCTCTCAATCCAATCACTCTCCCTTTGAGTATCCTTATGAAAAAATTGAGCTACTAGATGGTGTAGCTCCAAATAGTGTTAAAAATGCTGTCAAATACGCTGATTTTGCAATTGGCAGATTAATAGAGATGGCGAAGAAAGAGCCTTATTATAAAGATACAGTTTTTGTTATTGTTGCAGATCATAACGTTAGAGTTTATGGAAATGATTTAGTTCCTGTTGATATGTTTCATATACCAGCTTTAATTCTTGGTGCAGATATCAAGCCTCAAACTTATGATAAAATTTCAACTCAGCCAGATGTTCTTGCTACCGCTCTTGACTTGTTAGGTTTGGATTTTACATATCCTATCATGGGGCACTCAATTTTTAGTGATGAGAAGCAAAATATCTCACTTATGCAGTTTCATACATCTTATGCTTTGAGGGTTGACGACAAAGTTGCTATAATTGATGCAGGGAAGAGAGCATCTACATTTACATATAAAAATCCATTAAACTTTATGGATAAAGACAACCATCTAACTCCAATTCAAAATGATGAAGAGCTAGAAAAAGATACTTTGGCATTTGTTATAACACTAAATTATCTATATGAGAACAAACTCTACAAACCTAAGGGAAAAAGTAATTGAGAAATCAGCCAAAATATAATTTTTTTAAAAATACATCATATGCGATAAAAGGGTTAAAAGATTTAGTAGAGAGTGAAACTTCTTTTAAAATTGAACTCTTTGTAGTTATCGCTTTATTGCCTGTTGTTTTCTTTATAGATGTCTCTCTTACAAATAAACTTCTTATGTTTATAACACTATTTGGCATGTTGATAGCAGAGGCGATAAATAGCGCTATTGAGAGGGTTGTTGATTTGGTTACACTTGAGCATCATCCACTTGCTGGACGTGCAAAAGACATAGGAAGCAGTGTTGTTTTTTTATCAATATCTGTTTTTGTAATAACTTGGACTTTTATACTCTGGGAGACGCTATAACATATGAGAGTATTAGTTGTAGAAGATGATGAGAAGATTGCCTCTTTTATAAAAAAAGGATTGCAAGAGGAGTCATACAGCGTTGATGTTACAGCAAACGGCTATGAAGCTATCTATCTTGTAGAGACAAATACGTATGATGTGATTTTGCTTGATTTGATGATTCAGGGGCTTGGCGGAGTGGATGTGTGCAAAAATATTAGAGGCAAAAATATCTCAACACCAATAATAATGCTAACAGCTAGAGACTCCACAAAAGACAAGGTTGATGGGCTTGATAGCGGTGCGAACGACTACTTGACAAAACCATTCTCATTTGAGGAACTTTTAGCTCGTATACGTGCAAAACTACGAACTACTTCTACTCTCTCAAGTATAATTACTATATCTAATTTAACAATAGACACTTCTCGCCGTGAAGTAAAGCGTGGAGATAAAAAAATCAACTTAACCGCAAAAGAGTATGCTCTACTAGAGTACTTAGCAAGAAACTCTAAAAAACTATTAACAGAGACAATTATAAAAGAGAATCTAAGTGATATGGCAGAGCTTAGCATGAGTAATATCGTAAATGTATACATCTACCGCTTACGAAATAAAATAGATAAAGATTATGAGCCAAAACTTATCCATACACTCAGGGGACTAGGCTATATGCTCAGTGATAAAAATGTTTAAAAGCTTACGACTAAAACTTCTTTTTTACTTTTTTATCATCAATTTTATAGTACTTTTTATTTATGGAGGTTTTCTCTACAATACTGCTAAAAAGGGTGTTTTAAACACAACAGATGCACAGCTTAAGATGATATCGTTAGATTCTATACCTGACTTTAAAGCAACTATATATCCTGATGCAAAAAAATTTGCGGATGAACTCCTACAAGAGTTCTCCATAGAACCTCTTTTTTTAAAAATAATCTACTATAACAAAGATAAAAAAATTATAGAACATGAGAGCATCTCTTCAGAGAAGATGAGTTATCTCTTTGATATACCTCTCAACGAGATAGGACACTTAAGCAGTATCTACTACTTCAACAAAGATATTTATCGTGTTAGTTCTATGCTTATTTTTGAAAAAGATGACAATAAAATTTTTATCCAATTAGCCACCATAAAAGAGATTGATTCTCCATATATAAAACAACTTTTGTATAGTTTACTTATTGCTACTCCAATCATTTTAATAATTTTTCTTTTCATTGCAAATATGCTTATAAACAGAACTCTCTCTCCTGTAAAAGAAGTTATAGAGTCTGTAAAATCTATCTCCGCAAAAAGTCTCTCAAATCGTGTTAGTATAGATAATATTCCAAGTGAAATAAAAGAGCTTGTGACTACATTCAACCACCTCTTAAATAACTTAGAGGACTCTTTTGCTAAGATAACTTCCTTTAGTCATGACGCATCACATGAGCTGAAAACTCCACTAACAGTTATTCGTGGAGAGATAGAAGTTGCCCTAAAACAAGATAGGTCAATGGATGAGTACAAGAGCATCTTGAGAGATATTTTAGAAGAGAGCATTAGTATTGAAAAAATAATAAATCAACTTCTTTTTCTCTCTCAAAAAAATACAGCCGAAATTAAAAGTAACTTCTTAGAGGTATATTTAGATGAAGTAGTGATAGATAGCGTTAAATGGATAGATAAGTTTGCCAAAATTAAAAATATAGAGATAGTTATAAAAAAAATAATTCCATCAACTATATACGCAAATGAGACGCTTTTAAAAATTGCTATAAATAATATTCTCAAAAACGCAATAACTCATAGCAACAACGATACAGTTATAGAGATTTCTATGGATGAGAGTGAAAAAGAGTATTTACTTAGCATTAAAGATAATGGGCAAGGCATAAGCGATGAAGATTTACCTTTTATATTTGAGAGATTTTATAGAGCAGACAAAGCTCGTTCACGAAAAGATTCAGGTTTTGGTTTAGGACTCTCTATTGTAAAGATGATTTTAGATATTCACAGCTACACAATCGCGATACAAAGTAAAAAAGAGGTAGGAACAACAGTGACTTTAAAAATCCAAAAAGAAGCACTTCCCTTAAGTAGAAATATTTAATAGAAATAATAAGATGCTTAGCACTCAAAAATTTTCAATCAATACAATACATCAACATATCTTGATATATTGTACATAAACTGTTATAATTTTAAAAGAAATAGCTCACTAAATATATCGTAACAAAAAAAGGATGCAATCTTGAATAAAAAAATCTTTTCTGAGATAAGAACTAAACTCATCTCAATTATAAAAAGTGAGCTGTAATGCTACTTCCATTTTTGATATTTATTATAACTCTTATTTTAATCATATGGCAGCCCAGAGGGCTTCAAATAGGAACAATCGCTATGTCTGGTGCAATTGTCGCACTTATTTTTGGAGTTGTTAATTTTAATGATGTTGTAGCTGTTTTTGATATTATCTGGGATGCGACACTCGCTTTTATAGGCATTATCATACTATCTATGATTTTAGACGAGATAGGATTTTTTGAATATTGTGCTCTGAAGATGGCGAAACTCTCTATGGGTAGCGGAAGAAGAATGTTCTTTTACTCTATTATCTTAGGTGCTCTTGTCTCAGCACTTTTTGCAAATGATGGAGCAGCACTGATTTTAACTCCTATCTTACTTGCAAAAATGAATATTTTAAGATTAAACACAAAAACAATTCTGGCATTTTTACTAGCTGGCGGATTTATAAGCGATAGCGCATCTCTGCCTTTTGTCTTTTCAAACCTAACAAATATAGTAACCGCTAACTATTTCAACATAGGGTTTGGTACTTTTTTTGCAAATATGATATTTCCGTTTTTTATAAGTACTCTAATTAGTATGCTTGTACTTTGGATTGTTCTGCGCAAAGATATTCCGATCCATGTGGATACTAGCTTATTGAAAAATCCAAAAGATGTTATAAAACACAAAGGATTATTTAACTTCTCTTGGTTTTTTATAGCACTTCTGCTTTGTAGCTACTTTATCGGGGATGCTTATCATCTTCCTATCTCTTTATTTGCTCTTGGTGGTGCTATTGTATTTCTATTTATTGCAACTCTTACCAAGACCATTGAGCCAAAGCAGATCATAAAAAATGCACCTTGGCAGGTTGTATGGTTTTCGCTTGGTCTTTATATAGTTGTTTATGGGCTCAAAAATGCAGGTTTGACTAGTTATTTGAGCGAGATTTTACTTTACTTAAATACTCAAAGTCAACTTGTTGCAGTTGTTGGGACTGGCTTTTTAGCAGCTATTCTCTCCGCTGTCATGAACAACATGCCTACCATTATGATTATGGATATTGCGTTAAGGGATATTGCAAATGAGGCGATGATATATGCGAATATAATAGGCTGTAATCTTGGTCCAAAGATGACACCTTTTGGCTCACTTGCTACACTTTTATGGCTCCATACGTTAGAGAAAAAAGGGATAAAAATAAATTACTACTCATATACAAAATTTGGTCTCATTGTAACACCCATAGTTTTGTTAGTTGTCCTACTCTCACTGCTCTAAAAAAGATATAATAGCGACCTTATTTCTCAAGCACCTTGAGATAGACGGAATAACAAGGAAACACAATGGAACAAAACGAACACTTAGAATTAGGCATAATCAACACTCTTAGAATTGATAGATTTACTCCACATGGAATCTTTTTAGAATCACTAGACGGTAAAGATGTTCTTCTACCACAAGCTTATGTAACTGAAATCATGCAAGAAGATGAGCTTTTAGATGTTTTTTTATATACAGATTCTGAGGATAGGCTTGTCGCTACAACACTTAAACCAAAAGCTATGCTGGATGGATTTGCACTTTTTGAAGTAGTAGATGTTGCACCATTTGGAGCATTTGTAAACTGGGGTCTGCCAAAAGATCTATTTGTTCCTAAAATGTTTCAAAAAGAGCCATTTAAAGTTGGCGATAGAAGATTTTTAAAAGTAGTTTATGATGATAGAACTCACAGACTTGTTGGCACCGAAAAATTGGGAGATTTTTTTGAGCGCAGAGTAAAAGGTTTATCACAACACAAAGAGGCAGATATACTCATCATCGCAAAAACTCCTCTAGGTTTTAAATGTATAGTAGAGGATAAATATGAGGGACTTATATACCATAACGAAATCTTTGAAAAGATAGAGATAGGCGATAAAAGAAGAGCTTTTATAAAAAATATTAGAAAAGATGGCTGTATAGATTTATCGCTTCAAGCAAGTAGTGCAAAGAGAAAAGATGCCTCAGCAGAGAAAGTTCTTCTACTTTTAAACGAAAATGGCGGGAGTATGCCTTACAACTACAAAAGTGATGCAGAGCTTATAAAAGATATTTTTGGACTAAGTAAAAAAGAGTTTAAACGCTCACTAACCACACTTGTTGAGAGTAGCTCCATAGAAGTTAGAGAAAACGGCATATACCTAAAGAGTTAAGATGGCAAAAGATAAAAAAAGTATAGAGCTTCATGAGAGAAAAATATCCTTTAAACTTGGAAACAGCTCTTACAATCTCATCAGATTTTATCCTACTAAAATGACGGTTGATGTTATGGTTTTTGAAAACGGTATAAAAGAAGGGATAAAAACACTCCCTTTTGCACATCTACCAAAAGAGATAAAAAAAATTATAAAGCCAAACTAAGGAAATTTTTTGACACTAAATCAGATAAAAATGGCAATTTATGCAACTTTTATAACTAATTACTATGGATTTAAATTAACAACAGCTAAAAACTCCCAAGAGAGAAAAAAGCTAAGAGTTGAGTATGCAAACAGACTTCTTGATAAACTAAATATAAAAATAAAGATTATCAACAAAACTAAACTACCAAAAAATGGGCAATATCTTTTAGTCTCAAACCATAGAACTATAATCGATCCTCTTATAATTGAAATTGCAACGCAAGATAGTTCAATATTTGGACACTGGATAGCAAAAAAAGAGCTTTATAACTCACTTTTCTTTGGAAAATTTACAAGGAATGCTGGAACTATCCTACTAGATAGAGAAGCATCTCAAATGAGTACTTTTTTTAAAGATATAAAAGAGCGCACAAAAGATGGAGACTCTATTTTTATTTTTCCAGAAGGGACAAGAAATAAATCTGACTTAGCAATAAGTGATTTTAAAGAGGGTTCTCAAATAATTGCAATTAAAAATAGGCTTCATATTCTTCCTGTATATATACGTTCTAGAGCAGAAAACACTTTGCTATCGGCTATAAAAAATTCAAAAGTAGAGCGATTCATAGAGATAGAGTTTGGCGATATTATAGACTATAAAGACAGAGAATTATCGCTTCAAGAGGCTTATTCAAGAGCATTTAATATAGCTCAGTAATGAACTTATTGTCTCTTTTTAGATAATATACTTTACCACAAATGGAGAATAAAATGTCAGAAATTAAAAAATGCAGCTCACTGCAAGAAGTTAGAAATGAGATAGATAAAATTGATGATCTAATAGTTGAGTTAATCTCTCAAAGAAGCCATCTTGTTCGTCAAGCAGCATCATTTAAAAACAGCATAGAAGAAGTAAAAGCCGATGACAGAGTTGATTATATACTGCAAAAAGTACGTCATTCTGCAATAAAAGCTGATGTCTCTCCAAATATGATTTCTGACCTTTTTAAAATTATGATAAATGAAATGGTTGAAACTGAAATATCAGAATTTAGAAATACTCAGACATTTTAATTAATTATGAAATTTATACTAATCCTATTTTTTACTTTAAATGCTATTGCCTATGATGCTTTTATAAAACCCGATACACTCTATAAAACTATTCAAGATGAAAATTTAATTCTCTTGGATGCAAGTGACTATGCATCATACAATCAAAGTCATATCTCAGGTGCGATTCATGTCGATATCTCTAAATTTTTAAAAAGCAAATACGCAAGACTCTCTGGCAACTTTAGCCAGAAAGTAGAAAATGAGATGCAAAAACTAGGCATAAACGAAACTTCTCATATAGTTATATACTCAAGAACAAACAAAGATGATTATTTGAATGCTACATATTTGGCATCTATCTTTTTACAGCATGGATTTGAAAATGTATCTATACTTGATGGTGGGTATATGGCGTGGATTTTTAAATATAACGACGTAGTGACATCTAAAGCGTTAAAACCTATAGCAAAGGGAAATTTTAAAGCAATTTACAATGCCATTGTGTTAGTTGATGATGAATACTTAAATCAGAACCTAGAGATAGTTTCAGCAAAGAGTGTTAAAGAGATTTTCTTTGATGATTTGACACTAAAAAGTGAGTTAGAGCTAAAAAAGCTTTTTGAAAATGAGCTCATTTTATCTAAAGAGACAAAAGTTGCAATTTACCGCGATACTTCCCTAGCTGCTTATGCCAATTGGTTTATACTATATAAAATGTTTGATTTAAAAAATATGAAGATATATAAAACAACCACTGAGTAGTTATTGTAAAAGAGGCAAAAATGCCTCTTGTTTTATTTGTATCTGTAAGTGATACGCCCTTTATCTAAAGAGTATGGTGTTAGCTCTAGTTTTACTTTATCGCCTGGTAATATCTTTATATAGTGCATACGCATTTTTCCTGCGATATGACATAAAATAATATGCCCATTTTCTAACTCAACACGGAATGTTGCATTTGGCAAAGCCTCTATAATCTTGCCATCAACTTCGATAACATCTGATTTAGCCATTTTAATCCTTTTTTTCTCAAGCCAGAGATAAAATTTCAGCTTTACCATTGACAATTGCAACAGTATGCTCATAGTGTGAGCCGCGTAATCCATCGGCACTAACAACATCCCACTTATTTTCTAAAATAAGTGGCTTTGACTCTTTTTGGCATATCATCGGTTCTAAACAAAAAACCATTCCGTTTTTTATTTTTGGACCGCCCTTAGCATCTTTACCATCTAAATAGTTTGGTATTTCAGGCTCTTCATGCGGTTTTCTACCAATACCATGACCACAAAAGCTATGTAGAGGTACAAAACCTCTTGAGCGAATAGAGTTTTCTAAGATAACAGATAACTCTTTAAATCTTAGCCCAACTTTTATCGCATCAATCGCTTCATAAAGTGACTCTTTAGCGCATGCTATAAGCTCAAGATCTTTATCGCTTACAGTTCCAACAGGTACTGTAATTGCTGCATCACCAAACCATCCATTGAGTTCAGTCCCAATATCATAACCTATAATATCACCCTCTTGGAGTTTATATTCTGTTGGGATACCGTGAATGATTACATTATTGAGTGATGTACACACAGCGCTAGGGAAGCCATAAAGTCCTTTAAAAGAAGGCTTTGCACCATGAGAGCGGATAAAATCCTCTGCCATAGCGTCTAGCTCTTTTAAAGATATGCCAATTTTTGTATTTTGTCTTAGCAGTTCTAATGCACCACCAACAATTTTGTTAGCGGCACGAAGTTTTTCAATATCGGCAGGTTGTCTAAGCGCAATGGCCATTATTTATAGACCAACGGCACTTAGTGTCTCATATTTACTCATGTAAATTTGAGCTTCGATTTTTCTCATAGTATCAAGTGCTACTTGAACAACAATCAAAACCGCAGTTCCTCCAAAGAAGAATGGGACTCCCATTCCTTTGATAATCATAAACGGAAGAGTTGCTACTAAACCAAGATATAGAGCGCCAGTAAACGTTAAGTTACTTGCTGTCATATTTAAAAATTCAGCAGTTGCATTTCCAGTACGAATACCTGGTATAAAGCCCCCTTGTTTCTTTAAATTCTCAGAAATATCTTTTGAGTTAAATGTAATCGATGCATAGAAAAATGCAAAGAAAACAACAAAAACAAATGTCAAAAAGTTAAAGAAGTAACTATTTGGATTAAGATAATCAGCTATAGCCATAATCGTTGGATTAGTGCTACTTGACATCACAGTCATAGGAAACATTAATATCGCACTAGCAAAAATAACTGGAATAACACCAGCAAGATTTACCTTAATAGGAATGTAATTCATAACTCTTTTATTTTGATTTTGTAATATAACTTTTTTAGCGTACGTAACTGGGATACGACGCTCTCCTAGTTCAACATAAATAATTACTGCAACAGTTCCAAAAATAAGAGCTAATATAGCTAATACTGTTAAGAAACTCATTGCGCCTGTATTTACCATTGTAACTGTTTGACCAATTGCACGAGGAATTGCTGATACGATTCCAGCAAAAATAATTAAAGAGATACCATTTCCGATACCACTTTGAGTTATCTGCTCACCAATCCACATAAGTAACATTGTTCCAGCTAACATTGATACAGCTGAGAGCATTATAAATGTATTATGGTCTGCTAATATTGCGCTATTTCCATTAGGTCCTGTTAAACTTTGTAGTCCAACACTTATACCTATTGCTTGAATTATTGTTATAACAATAGTCGCATAACGAATAATTTGCATATATTTTACCATTCCATCACGCTCTTTTTTCATCTGGCCAAGAGTTGGGAATGTTGCAGCTAGAAGTTCCATTATAATTGAAGCAGTGATGTAAGGCATAATACCAAGAGCAATAATTGACATTCTCTCAACAGCATTACCACTAAACATATTAAATAAACCTAGTGCGTCTGATTGATGTGAATCGAAGAATGAAGCTATAACAGCAGCGTCAACGCCTGGAACTGGCACGTATGCCAGTAGGCGATAAATAAATAAAAACCCGATAGTAATAAATATCTTATTAACTAGATTTTTATTCACGACTATTTACCTGTTGCAGTAACGTTGTCGTCTTTAATTTTTGATGCTAAATCTTTAGCAGATGCACCAACTAACTTAACTTTAGTAACGCCAGCACCAATTTTATGAACGCCACGGATACTTTCCATAGTTATTTCAGCTAATTCTGCAACCGCTTTAATTTTTTCTACATTGATTACATAAGGTTTTACAACACGAGATGTAAATCCAATTTTTGGTAATCTTCTTGCAAGTGGAGTTTGTCCACCTTCAAAGTTTCTTTTTCTTGAACTACCTGAACGAGCAGTTTGACCTTTTCCACCACGTGTAGAAGTCTTACCCATTCCAGAACCACATCCACGACCAACTCTTTTACGATTAGCCGTAGAACCCTCAGCAGGTGTTAAATTTTCAATACCCATAATCTATCCTTTTAAGCGACCTAGTGCTTCAACTGTAGCGCGCACTAGTGTACCTGGATTGTTTGAACCTATACTTTTTGTAAGAATGTCTTTAATACCAGCAAGTTCAAGAACGTGACGAGTAGCGCCACCAGCGATTACCCCTGTACCTTCTGAAGCAGGTTTTAAAAGAACACGACTTGCATTATATTTATGCTCAATATCATGTGCAATTGTAGTACCTTTGATACTAACTTTGCTTAAGTTTTTAAACGCATTATCAACAGCTTTTTTAATAGCATCTGGAACTTCTTTCGCTTTTCCAGCACCAAAACCGATAGTACCTTTTTTATCACCAACAACTACAAGTGCTGTAAAACGGAAACGACGTCCACCTTTTACAACTTTTGTAACACGGCCTATATTTACAATTGATTCTTCAAAATCTTCTCTATTGATTTCCATTTTAACCCCTAGAACTTAATTTCGTTTGCACGAAGTGCGTCACCAAATGCAGCTATAACACCGTGATATTGGTAACCATTACGATCAAATACAATTTGAGAGATTCCAACTTCTTTAAGTTTTGCAGCGAATGCAGCACCTAAAGCAGCAGCACCATCTTTATTTGCTTTGTGACCTGTAGCTTTTGAACTTAATGATGTTAAAGTTGTTGCAGTTACATCATTAATAGCTTGGACACTTAAATAACGATTTGAACGAAATACAGAAACACGAGGAAGTGAAGCACAACCAGATATTTTTGCACGAATACGACGCTTACGTTTTAAACGATTAGCGATTTTGCTTTTTAATACTTTTGCTTTCATCTATACCCCTTTCCTATTTTTTTGAAGTCTTACCGGCTTTACGCACGATAGTCTCATCTGAATATTTAACACCTTTACCTTTGTAAGGCTCTGGTGGGCGGAATCCTCTTACTTCAGCAGCAACTTGACCAATAACTTGCTTGTCATGACCTTTTAAAGTAATAACATTTTTCTCAACAGCTGCTTCAATACCTTCTGGTAATTCATAGTTAATATCATGAGAGAAACCAAGTTGAAGGTTAAGTATATTTCCATTTACAGAAGCACGGTAACCAACACCATTAATCTCTAACTGTTTAGTGTAACCAGTTGTTAAACCAGCAACAACGTTTGCAGCTAATGCACGATATGTGCCCCAGAAAGCTTTATGTGCACGAGAATCTGAAAGAGTTGCAAAAGTTAAAACATTTCCATCTATATTGAAAGCAACATTGCCTTTTGTATCTAAATCAACACTATTTTTGCCTTTAGCAAAAGTTATAACATTTCCGTTTGCGCTTACTTTTACGTCTGCTGCAAACTCTACAGGTAATTTACCAATTCTTGACATGTTACTCTCCTACCATACTGTACACATAACTTCACCACCAACACCAAGTGCATAAGCCTTGTCATTTGGTAGAACGCCATGTGATGTACTAACAATAATAGTTCCGTATCCATTTTTGAAACGTTTTATCTCATCTTTACCTTTGTAAACACGTCTACCAGGCTTAGATACTCTTTTCATTTCGTTAATAACACTTTTACCATTGTCACTATATTTTAATACAACATTGATAGTTTTTTTAACGCCGTCTTCAACAACGTTGCAGCTTTCAATATAACCTTTTTCAACTAAAATATTAGCTAACGCCTCAACACTCTTAGAGTGAACAAGTGTAGTAACATCTAATCTTCTCATACCAGCATTACGAATACGAGTTAACGCGTCCGATACTAAATCATTAATCATTTATTTTCCTTTGCTAATCACTAGAAGTTTCAAGTTGGTAATAATTACCAGCTTGACTTTCTAACGCCTGGGATTAATCCCTCATTTGCCATTTTTCTAAAACATACACGACAGATTCCGAAGTCACTGATTACAGAGTGTGGACGACCACAAATCTGACATCTAGTATAAGCACGAACTTTAAACTTAGGCTCTCTAGCAGCTTTAACAATCATTGACTTTTTAGCCATTAGTTGCTCCCTTTACTAAAAGGCATACCCATTTTCTCTAAAAGAACGAATCCTGCCTTATCTGACTCAGCTGATGTTACAACTGTAATATTCATACCATGAATTTGCATAATTGAATCATAGCTAACCTCTGGGAAAATCAACTGCTCTTGAAGTCCGAAGTTATAGTTTCCACGACCATCAAAGCCATTACGTGGAACACCACGGAAGTCTTTTACACGAGGAAGAGCCATAGACACAAGACGATCAAAGAAGTTATACATCTTTTCACCACGTAACGTAACACGTATACCAACTGGCATACCTTCACGAACTTTAAAACCTGCAACAGATTTTTTTGCTATTACAGTACTTGCTTTTTGACCAGCGATAGTAGTAATAGTATCTTCAATGTTTTGGATAAGTTTATTATCCTTCATTGCAAAACCTGCACCAACAGAGATAACAATTTTATCTAATGCAGGAATTTGCATTGGATTTTTAATTCCTAATTCTGCTTGTAACTCAGGTTTTAAGCTTAAGTATTTATCTTTCATACGAGCCATAATTATGCCTCCACTTTACGAACATTTGAAACATCTATTGGCATCTCTTTATTTAAATGTCCACCTTTAGTGTTCTCTTCAGTTGGCTTAATAGCTTTTTTTGCTATTTTACAACCTTCAACTATTACCTTGTTTTTCTTTGGTAATACCGCAAGTACAGTAGCTTTAGTTCCGCGATCATCACCAGCGATAATTTCTACAGTATCGCCTTTTTTGAATTTAAATTTTGCCATCACACAACCTCCGGCGCAAGAGATACGATTTTCATAAAACCACTGTAACGTACTTCACGTGCTATTGGTCCAAAAATACGAGTGCCAATTGGCTCTCTTTTGTCATCAAGTATAACAGCTGCATTATCATCAAAACGAATTAAAGAGCCGTTTTCACGGTGAATCTCTTTAGCAGTTCTAACAACAACAGCTTTTACAACTTTACCTTTTTTAACTTTAGCAGTTGGTGTCGCTTTTTTTACAGAGGCGATAATAACATCACCTACTTTTGCATAACGACGTTTAGAACCGCCAAGTACCTTAATACACATAACCTCTTTAGCACCTGTGTTATCAGCTACATTTAGACGAGTAAAAGCTTGAATCATTATTTAACTCCTACTACTACTGACTTGAGTCTATATGATTTAGTCTTAGAAAGTGGACGACATTCGATTGCAACAATCTCATCACCTACTTTTAACTCATTACGCTCATCATGTACTAGGTACTTTTTGAAGCGTTTTACAACTTTATGGTAACGAGGGTGCATAACACGACGCTCAACAACAATACTTGCTGTTTTATCGCCTGAAATCTTTACTACATTACCTTGAATTTCACGTTTATGTGTCATTGCCAGCCTTTATTTCGCTGCACTAAGTGCAGTGTTGATTCTAGCAACATCTTTTTTAGCGATACGAAGTTCGCTAGTATTTTGTAGTTGCATCATCTGTCTTTTTATTTTAAGAGTAAAAAGCTGTGTTTTTTTCTCTTTTAGCATTGCTTGAAGCTCTGCTACGTTTTTATCTGCTAAATCAGAATATTTCATTGCTCATCTCCGCAGTTATTATTTTTGTTTTGAATGGTAATTTGTGTAACGCAAGAGTTAATGCTTCACGAGCAAGCTCTTCTGGAACACCAGCCATCTCAAAAATTATACGACCTGGCTTAATATTCATTACCCATTGGTCAACTGAACCTTTACCTTTACCCATACGAGTTTCAAGAGGTTTAGCAGTTAATGGTTTTGCTGGGAATACTCTAATCCAGATTTTACCATTTCTTTTAATATGACGAGTAGCCGAGATACGAGCTGACTCAATCTGACGAGAGTTGATACGACCTGCTTCAACTGCTTTTAGGGCAATATCACCAAATGCCAATGTATAGCCTGAACGAGCGTAACCACGGTTACGACCTTTCATCATCTTACGATATTTAGTTCTCTTAGGCATCAACATAATTATTCAGCCTTTCCGCTATTTTCGCGTTTAGGAGCACGCTTCGGACGACGTGTCTCTTGTTTTTCTTCTTTTACTTCAGCAGGAATACCTTTTGTGAGAACTTCACCTTTGAATATCCAAACTTTTACACCTATACAACCGTATGTAGTGTGTGCTTCAGCAAAACCATAATCTATTTTTGCACGAAGTGTATGAAGTGGAACACGTCCCTCTAAATACCACTCTGTACGAGCCATTTCAGCTCCACCAAGACGACCGCTTACAGATACTTTAATACCTTTAGCTCCGCCTCTTTGTGCATTTTGCATAACTTTTTTCATAGCACGTCTAAATGCAACACGGCGCTCAAGTTGAGTAGCTACATTTTCTGCAACAAGTTGAGAAGAAATTTGAGCTTTTTTCTCTTCTTTGATATTTACTGATAAAGGTTTACCAACAAGTGCTTGAAGAGTATCTTTAAGCTTCTCAATATCTGAACCTTTTTTACCAATGATAATACCAGGACGAGCAGCAATAATAGTTACACGTAATCTTTTTGCTGTTCTCTCAATAACTATGTTAGAAACACCAGCATAGTAAAGTTCTTTTTTCAAATATGTACGAATCTTGTGATCTTCACCTAAGTATGCTGCTGCAGTCTTAAAGTTAGGAAACCATCTGCTTTCCCAATTACGGTTGATACCAAGACGTAAACCAATAGGATTAACTTTTTGTCCCATACTATTTACCCTCTACTTCTACTAAAATATGCGCTGTTGGTTTTCTAATACCTGAAGCCATACCACGAGCACGTGGACGGAATCTCTTAAGTACTGGACCATTATCAACACGGCATGATGTTACTATACAATCAGCCGCTTCGTTACCGCTGTTAGCAACTGCTGACGCAACTACTTTAGCAATAATTTTTGCTGCTTTGTTTGGTGTGAATTCTAAAGATGCTAATGCAAGTTCAGCATTCATACCTTGAATCTCTCTTGCGATAAGACGAGATTTAATTGGTGAAACACGGATAAATTTTAATAATGCTCTAGCCATGATTAACCTTTCTTCTGTACAGAGCCCTTGTGGCCCTTAAAAGTACGAGTTGGTGCGAATTCACCTAATTTATAACCAATATGGTTTTCTGTTACATATACTGGAACAAATTGACGACCGTTATGAACGTTAAAAGTTATACCAACCATATCAGGCAGAACCATACTTCTGCGAGACCATGTCTTGATAGGTTTCTTATTACCTTCTGCCTTAGCTGAAAGTACTTTTTTCATTAAATGATCATCAACAAATGGACCTTTTTTTACACTTCTTGCCATTTAACTACCTTTTCGGATTAGATTTACGGCGAGTAATAATAAGTTTATCACTTGCTTTTTTACGACGAGTTTTAGAACCCTTCGTTGGTTTACCCCACGGAGTAACCGGATGACGACCTGAATTCGTTTTACCTTCACCACCACCATGCGGGTGATCGATTGGGTTCATCGCAGAACCACGAGTTTGAGGACGAATACCCATATGACGAGTACGACCAGCTTTACCAAGAACGATATTGATATACTCTTCATTACCTACAGCGCCAACAGTAGCCATACACTCACCAAGAACTAAACGCATCTCAGATGAAGGCATACGTAATGAAACATACTTACCATCACGACCCATAATTTGAGCAGAAGTTCCAGCTGAACGAACCATTTGTCCGCCTTTGCCTACTTTTAACTCTATGTTATGAACAGATGTACCAACTGGTATATTCATAAGTTTCATTGCATTACCTGGCTTAATATCTACACCTGTTACATCAGCGATAATCGCATCTCCAACATTTAAACCTTTTGGTAATAAGATATATCTTTTGTCACCGTCTGCATATGTAATAAGTGCAATACGACAGTTACGGTACGGATCGTACTCAACTGTACTTACTGTACCAGGAACACCATGCTTATCTCTTTTAAAATCAATAATACGGTAAAGTTTTTTAGCACCAGCTTCTTTATGACGAGATGTAATGCGTCCATTGTTGTTTCTTCCAGCACTTGCAGGAAGTTTTACAAGAAGAGAACGAACACTTGCTTTAGAAGTAATGTCACTATTTTCAACGTTTGTATAAAAACGACGAGACGGAGTTGTTGGTTTATAAGATTTTATTGCCATATTACACCGCCAAGCTTTCTATTTGTGCACCCTCTGGTAATTTTACATAAAACTTTTTAAAGTCATTTTGTTTACCAGCAACACCACGGAATTTTTTAATTTTTCCGCTTTGGTTTAGTGAGTTAATTCTTGTTGGAATTATTCCAAAATACTCACGAAACACCTCTTTGAGACCAGTTTTGCTCATACGAGGAGAAGTTTGCACAACGATGATTCCATCTTCTTGCATACCTAATGTCTTCTCTGTATATAATATTGATTTGATATCTGTAATATCTGCCATTTACTTAGCCTCCCCTACGAGATTTTCCCACACTGCCTTTTCGATCACAAGTGAACGATAGTTTGCAGCTAAATAAGCATTTAACTCATTCTCTTCAATCAAATAAGTTGAAGCAATGTTTTCAAATGCCAAATAAGTTTTTTCATCCAAAACAGTTTTTACAAAAAGAGTATCTCTTTGGTTTAACGATTTAAATAAAGCAGCAGCATCTCTTGTTTTACCAGATGCTATTTCAATACTATCTACGATAAATAAACTACCTTTGTTTGCATGTTCTGCTAAAGCGAAGTTAAGAGCAAGTTTTTTTTGCTTCTTATTAACTTTAAGGTCATAATTACGGTTGTTTTTAGGACCGAAAGCTTTACCACCGCCAACAAATGTTGGAGCACGCTTTGAACCAGCACGACCACGACCGCCGCCTTTTTGAGCCCATGGCTTTTTACCACCACCTCTAACTTCTGCACGCGTTAACGCTGTAGCAGTGTTAGCTCTCATTGCTGCTTGCGCAGACTTAACATATAGATATAAGTTATGAGGGTTAATACCAGCAAAACTCTCTGGTAGTGCTAACTCAGAAGCTTTTTCCATTTTTTCATTTAGAACTATTGCGCTCATTATCTAGCTACCTTTACACGACCTAAAGAACCATTAGCTCCAGAAACTGAACCAACAACCGCAATGATTTTGTTTTCAGCATCAAAAGAGATGATTTCATTCTTAACACTATTTTGTGTGTTTCCGTATTGTCCAGGCATTTTCTTGCCCTTCATAACACGACCTGGCCATTCTGCATTACCAATAGAACCTGTTCTACGGCCAAATCTATGACCATGTTCAGCAGGACCACCAGAGAAGTTCCAACGTTTCATTGCTCCAGTAAAACCACGACCTTTAGTAGTAAAAGTAGCTTTGATTACTTTAGCTTCTGCTAAAGGCGTCAAATCTAAATCACCAGCTTCAGTATTTGCTACTTCAATAGTAGTAAAACGGTTAAACTCAGAAGAAATGTTGTATTTCTTTTGCTGACCTTCAATTGCCTTATTCATTTTCTTACCACTTTTGTAAGCAACGATTGCACTGTTTTCATTAACTTCACATACCTTAGCATCTAATACTCTTAATAGAGTAACAGGCTTTGAAGGTACTGTGATAGTACGGCTCATACCGATTTTTTCAACGATGTATTCCATACCAGCTCCTTACTTATCCATAGAGCGGACTTCAACATCCACTTCAGGTGCAAGATCAAGTTTCATTAGAGAATCTACTGTTTCAGGCGTTGCAGAAACAATGTCAATTACTCTAGCGTGCATACGAATTTCAAATTGCTCACGTGAACTTTTGTTTACGTGTGGAGATTTGATAACTGTATATTTACGAATCTTTGTTGGTAAAGGTATCGGACCACGAATTACCGCGCCTGTACGCTTAACAGCCTCTACGATTGATGCAACAGATCTATCAAGTACACGATGATCATAAGCTTTCAATTTTAAACGAATTTTTTCCATGTTTTTCCTTCTAAAGAACTCGTCAGGTCTAGCCTAACTATATTAAGGGAGCGGAATTGTATCCAAACTATCTCTATAATCCAAGAATATATGGGCTAAAATTTGAAATATATCTAAATTTATTTCCTTTTAATAAGGAAACTGTAAAATAACAACATGGAAATATTATTAGAAGAGTTATATAAAACCGATATAAATTTAGAAAAATTTCATACAAGAAAGCTTTTTTTAGATGAAGATAGCTATCAAATAAATGGAATTACTCAAAGCGGAAAGACAAAAGTTGTAAAAAACTATCTTTTAGGACTTAAAAAAAGTAGTTACCTGTATATAGATTGCAAGGATTTACGTATAGACTATGAACAGCTTAATAAAACTCTTGCTATTTTTTGTACAAACAACAAAATAAACACTCTGGTTCTTGACAACTATACACCAGATGTAAATATTGTTAATGTTCCTCAGCTTCTTATCTGCTGTGAGATTAATTATGAGTTTGATTTTTTGACAACTCTAAAACTTTATCCGCTTGATTATGAAGAGTTTTTAGCATATGAATATAAGTATGATTCCACAGCCCTAAACCATTTTTTTAAACTTGGAGGGTTTCCTTCCATGCATAAAGTAAGCGCAGATGATAGAGCGCTCTATATTCAAAAGATTTTAAAACATACGTTAAACCTAATTGAGCTTGAAATATTGATTTTTTGTACAAAGATGATGGCGCAAAAAATATCACCTTATTCTATATATGAACGTTTAAAGCAGAGCCAAAAAATATCTAAAGACAAACTATATTTATCATTTGATATGCTCTGCTCAAAAGGATACATTCATCAACTTCAAAAAGTAGACCACCCAAAAGCTATAAGAAAGATATATCTTTGCGATATATCTTTAAAATCTGCTCTAACTATAGATAAGCAATTTAGTAAACTCTTTGAAAATATGATATATTTAGAGCTTTTAAAGTCTGGCAAAGAGGCTTTTTATGATGAAAACATTGATTTTTATATTCCATCGTCTGATGAAGTCATCTTGGGGATGCCTTTTGCTGATGAGAGAATACTTTTTAAAAAAATGGAAGCTATAGAGGCTTTTTTATTTACATATCAGATAAAAAGAGTTACGGCTATTACTATGAGTACTGAAGGCAGGATGAGTCATCCGATATCTAAAGTGGAGATGATTCCATTTGACATTTGGGCACTAGGAGATTAGATGTATAAAAAACTTTGTGGCATAGATGAAGCTGGACGTGGACCAATAGCTGGAGACTTGGTTATGGCTGGTTGTATACTCCACAATAGAGTTGATGGGCTTGATGATTCAAAAAAATTGACTCCAAAAAGAAGAGAATTGCTTTATGAACTAATTATCAAAAATAGCTCTTTTCATATAGTAAAATATTCTGCGAAAGAGATTGATGATATAGGTATATCACTCTGTATAACAAAAGGTTTAAGAGAGATTATAAAGATGCTTCCATGTGAGTCATATCTTTTTGATGGAAATTCTAAGTTTGGAGTAGCTGGCATTGAAACTATGATAAAAGCAGATGGAAAAATCCCTGAAGTAAGCGCTGCTTCTATCTTAGCAAAAGTTACACACGATAGAGACATAATAGAGTTAGGGAAAAAATACCCACTTTATCAACTTGAAAAACATAAAGGCTATGGAACAGCCCTGCATATAGAGCTGATAAAAAAGTATGGCTACTCAGAGATTCATAGAAAAAGCTACAAAATCAAAGCACTTCAAGCTACACTTTTTTAAAAACTATCTAATAAGATTATATTTACAAAAGTACCTTCTGATAAATCCCCATCATCTTCGCCTGAAATCATAAGAGCAGCTTCGTTTAGCATATTTGTAAGTATTGCTGAACTGCCTATTTTTTTATCTTTAAAGTTTACAAAATACTCACCATCATCTACCACAACATTACACGCAGTAAACTCTGTTAGACGGCTTCTTTTCTTAAAATCTTCGCTTAGTTTTGCAGCTACCATCTTGTATGCACTCTCACGTCCTAACATTTTTGCAATGAGAGGAATAACATAAAGAATAGCTGTAACAGTTGAAGAGTATGCAAATCCAGGAAGAGCTAGTATAAACTTATCATCTTTTTGCGCAACTAGAATGTGCTTTCCAGGCTTAATAGCAACACCTTTATATACAACTTCTGCCCCAATACGAGGCACTATATCTTTTACAAAATCATAATCCCCCACGCTAACACCACCAGTGCTCACCACAATATCAGCACTTAAAAGAGCATCTTGAAAAATTTGCATAATTAGGTTTTTATCATCACCTACTGTTCCTAGCTGAACGACTTCCGCTCCAGCTTGTTCAAAAAGAGCGGCTAATGTATAGTTGTTTGAGCTTCTTATCTGTGAAGGGTTATCGCTATGTTCGCCCAGATCCAAGATTTCGCTTCCAGTTGATATAACTGCAACGCGTGGCTTAAGTGCAACTTTTACCATCACATGATTAAGTGCTGCCATAACACCAATCTCTACGAAACCTATCTTTGTGCCTTTTTTTATAAGAACATCTCCTGCTCTGTATCCTTCACCAATCGGACGGACTGATGAACCTTTTGGAACGCTTTCATTTATAATAATTACTCCATCTTGGAGTGTGACATTCTCTATCTGGATAAGCGTATCTGCACCATGTGGCATCATAGAACCTGTAAAAGTTTTGATACACTCTCCACTCTCAATAGTCCGCTGTTCATCGCTTCCAGCTGGGTTATAACCAACGATAGCAATTTTACCAAGTTCCAAATCAGAGTGGATAACTGCATAACCATCCATTGAAGCTGTTGGAAACTCTGGGTCGTTATGCTTTGCTATTATATCCTCGCTTAAAACTCTTCCTAGAGACAAGCCAAGAGGAACATTTTGGCTTCTTGAAGAGTTTGCCTGAAGAAGAGAGAGCATTGTTTGACTTGTTTCGTATGATAATAAACTCATTTTAAAATTCCACTCCCTTTTATTGCCGTTGAGCGATCAAGCGCATATATTCTCTTAGCATCTTTTAAATCGTACTTCCAGATAGGTGCAGAAGCTTTAAAATCCTCTACAAACTCATCTATAAACTCTAGTGCTACGCGTCTCTTTGGAGAAAAAACTGCTGCGATATACGATGACTCATGAAGCATCACATCTCCACGTGAGTGTGCCATTTTTATAATAGCGCCTCTCTCTTTTGCCTTTTGTTGCCAAGCATCAAACCAAGAGTTTAGTATCGGTTCATATATATCAAAACTAAGCCCATCAATCCCATCTTCGCTTCGTACAGTTCCAACAAATGGGATATAAGCGCCATAATTGCTAGAAGCTTCTTGCTCATACCACTCTTTTAAAATACGTGGAACATCAAGCGCTCCATCATAAAGATAAAGCATACCTCAGCCCCCACAAACAGGCGGTAGAAGTGCAACCCTATCGCCATCTTTTAGTGCGAAATCTCTACTTGACACAAGAGTATCATTGACAGCAACAGCAGAGTTTTCAAGCCACCCTTGCATAGTTTCATCTTTTTTAAGTATCTCTGCCAACTCATTTAAGTTTGTTATATCAAGTTCCAACGGCTCTTTTTGTATTGGGCCTAAAAATTCTACTCGTACCAAAAGATTGCTCCCCAAACTATATTTTTATGGCTGTGATTATAGCAAACTCATCTTTTTTATAAGTTAAGCGATGTATAATTTTGCCAATTATATGATGGAGGAATTTGTGGTTTTTGGAAAAATTGAGTATCTAAATCTTCTGCCATTTCATCTCTTTATGAAGAGATTTACTAGAAGCTCTCAACAGAGCATGAGCATGGATTACTATAAAGATGTTCCAGCAAAGACAAATAAAAAATTCCTCTCCCGCAAAGTTGATGCCGCATTTATCTCTAGCATCAGAGCAAAAAATCAAAAATATGTAAATCTTGGGATTATCGCAAAAAAAGAGGTACTTAGCGTTTTAGTCGCTCCAAGCGAAACAAACACACAAGATAGTGAGTCCGAAACTTCAAACCTTCTTGCAAAGATACTGCATGTAAAGGGAGAGGTTCTCATAGGAGATAAAGCTCTAAGACACTATCTCCAAAATAAGCCTCACGTAGATTTGGCTAAATTGTGGCATGAAAAATATAAGCTCCCATTTGTATTTGCACTTTTATGCTACCACAACGACAAAGCACTCTATAAAAAGATAGAGAAAAACTTCCTAAAAACAAAGATAAAAATACCAAGATATATACTTCGTGAAGCCTCGATGCGAACAGGCATATCCCAAGAAAATATACTAAATTATCTAAAATATATATCTTATAACTTTGATAAAAAAGCAAAAAATGGACTTGAGAAATTTTACAAAGAGGTAAAAAATGGTAGTAGATAAGTTAGTAAATTGGCAAAAATACCCATTTGGTGAAGCGTGGCAGAGAGCTTTTTCGTTTTTAAACTCTCTATCATCAGAGACAGAAGATGGAAAATATGAGATTCAAGGCGATGATATTTATGCAATCGTTATGAGTTATGAGACTGTTTTAAGAAGTGGCGCCATGCTTGAATCTCATAAAAAGTATGTAGATATTCAAGCAACATTACGAGGAACTGAAGGATTTGAGTGCCACTCTGTAGACTCCCTTGTTGTAAGAGAGCCTTATGATGCTCAAAAAGATATAGAGTTTTATGAGACAGATACAAAAGCACATTCACTATTAAGTATCTCTGTTGGCTCTTTTGCGATGTTTTTTTCACATGACGCTCATATGCCATGTCTAGCTGTTGGTATTAAAAAAGAGTATATAAAGAAGGTAGTTATAAAGATAAGGGCGGAACTTTTATAGTCTCAAGCTATTCTCCGATATCTTCATTCCAAAGAGATGGATTTTTATCTATAAATTTTTGCATCATTTCAAAACACTCTTGATTGTCTAAAACTTCTACTTGAACCCCTAACGAGCGGACATATTCTTCTGGACCCTTAAAAGTACGATTTTCGCCTATTATGATTTTAGGTATCTTGTATAAAAGCGCCGCCCCACTACACATACTGCAAGGCGAGAGTGTTGAGTAGAGCGTCGCCCTTTTATACTTTGATGCGGGCATCCTCCCAGCATTTTCAAGACAATCCATCTCCGCGTGAAGAATCGCACTACCATCTTGAAGTCGTCTGTTATGCCCACGACCTACAATCTTGCCATCTATGACAAGCACCGAACCAATAGGAATCCCGCCCTCTTGGAGACCTTTTTTAGCCTCTTCTATCGCTGCTTGTAAAAACTGATCCATATATCATCCTGTGCAAATTCAAGTCTCGCCAATTCTTAATGAAATATATACTTCACTATCTTGACCTTGAAAAAGTATCACAAATGAGGTTAAAAAGTATCACTAATTGAAAAAATGTATTTTTGAAGTTGTATAAGTGCTTATTTTTGGGGGAATAATCTCTGGAATTATCTGCAAAGCAACGAATGGAATGTCCCCTATAAATTAGACAATTACTAAAACAGTAAGATTTGGAACTATCTAAAATATGAGCTATTTATAATTGACAAGTAGCTCATATGATGATACGATTAGAAAACTAATCAGCTCATGAGGTAAAAATGAAAAAGAAACAACTATGGATTTGGCAACATCCCAATTATCCAAAATTTAATTATAACCTTCGTGAGCTTCTTCCTAAAATCACACAAATATTTCAGAGTATAGGTCAAGTAAAAGCATTAATCACGCTTCTTGATAAAGATACTCAAACCAACATTAAGATAGATCTTTTTACAAGCGAGATTGTTTCCACTTCTGCAATAGAGGGGGAACATCTTCAAAGAGAGAGTGTAAGATCTTCAATAAGAAAAAAACTAGATGCAACATTTGACAAAGTATATGACAAGTCTACCCATCACACTGACTCTCTCGCGGATATTTTAATAGATACCATACTCAACACAACGCCACTAGAATTAGAGCGTTTGCATAAATGGCACATCTCACTTCTTTCCCAGACTCCAAGCCTCTTTACTAAAATCAAACTGGGAGTGTTTCGTGATTATGATGACATGCAAATTGTCTCAGGCGTAATTGGAAAAGAAAAAGTACATTTCGTAGGAGTGCCTGCTAAGAGAATAGATAATGATGTGGATGCTTTGTTGAAGTATATTAATACAAGCGATGACGATATCTATATTAAAAGCGCGATAGCACATTTATGGTTTGTAACTACTCACCCTTATGATGACGGCAATGGCAGAATGGCAAGAATCATAAGTGATTACATAATCTCAAAAGATTTTGGGATAGAGTATAAATATTTTTCTATCTCTAGTGCAATAGCAAAGGATCGTAAAAATTATTATGACAAATTAGAGATGTCTCAAAACTTGATAGACAATCCAGATTTAGATTGTACAGCTTGGGTATCATGGTATTTAGATAGATTTAACGACTCACTTCAAGAGACACTTGATGCAATCAACAGAGTTATACAAAAAACAAAGTTTTGGGATAAGGTGCGTCAAATTACTTTAAATCAGCGCCAATTAAAAGTGCTAAGCAAGTTATTAGAGTATAACGAAGGAGAATTTCAAGGCGGGCTTACTACAAAAAAATATGTTGCAATGACCAAAACATCTTTGGCAACAGCAAAAAGAGATATACAAGAGCTTGTGAAATTGGGTTGTTTACATCAGATTGAAGGTACTCAAGGAAGAAATATCAGATATGATATTGTCCATTAAATAGGGGACATTTCAAAGTATAATAAACCCTTTTTTCAAGACTGAAGGGGTTTGTCTTTTTGAAGCTAAAACATTTTGCAAGTTGCTACTAGATTTTTGCAAGTTTCTTTTGCAAGTTCTTTGCAAGTTTCTGTATGCAAACTGTCCATATTTTGACAACTTTTGCAAGTTTTGAGGTTTTGTATTGATTTGTTTTTTAAATGATTATGTCTACTGTAAGTCCCTAGTTTAGGGCTTTTTCTCGATGGTGCGGATGAGAGGACTTGATTTATATATATTTTTCAACTTCCTTAAACAAGAGAAAATACCCTATAAACTCCCATAATATAGGGATAAACTAACCTTTCTTTAAATAATTATATTATATACTTTTACAATGTTTTACAACCTAAGGTTAGAAATAGGTTAGAAAAAAATAAGGTATATAATGGCTCTTCAACAAACAAAAGTTACCAAAATAAAACGAAATAAAAGAACACTTCATAAAGAAGACTTAGCAAAAGAGTTAGATGTTTCAGTTGCCATAATCAATGAATATATTTTGGGTGATAGAAGTATGCCAGACAATACAAAAATCACACCTGACAAAAATGGTATGGTAATTGTTGAAACAGAAGAACGATATGAGACACCGAAGTATGATGGCATCTTTTACAATGAACTAAAAAATGGAGACAAAACTTTTTACATTGTATATAAAGATTTAAAAACTAACAAGAAATATACTACCCCAGAAAAATCAAACAGCTATTTCTAAAGTTTAATTCTCAATAGAGTAAACTTAAACAATAAAAATAAGGGTAAAGATATGAGCAGAAAAATGACTAAATTTTCGACACAGTTAAAAACAAGATTAGTTT
>CAMBTK010000017.1 GCA_945870785.1 Sulfurimonas crateris | reverse complement strand
TGGCTGGTCTCCTGCTGGTTGATAAGGAGATACAACTTTAAAATTTGGCTGATTTTTCATTGGTGGAATTATAGCCAAATGAGGAAAATGGATTTGTTTCTTAACGAGTAGTATAATCATGTTTTAATAGATGTAACTGATATTAGGCGCTTTTCGTAGCTTCAGGTGGTTACAGGAATATCTGTTTTTGGTATTAAAGAGGATGTGTTCGTTTTAGTGCGTAATATTATATGTAAGGTAAAAGATGAGAAAATTAATTTTAACAATACTTATATTATATTCATCTCTAACAGCTAAAGCTATTGAGGAGTTGACGTCACTATCTCAACTCAAAGAGCACGATTTGATTTTTTTGAAATTTGATAAAATTGGGTGTCCTTGGTGTACGAAATATAAAAACGAATTAGAGTCTGAAATTACAAAAAAGTATGAAAATAAAATAAAATTTTTTACAGTTCAAAAAGGAAGTGAGGTATTTTCTCAATTTAGAAAAGAGCTCAGATATGAGATAATAATATACCCCATGACCTATATTTTGAAGTTAAATAAAAACAAAGAATCAGAGATAATTGAACAAATATACGGATACCAGACACAAGAGTATATAGAAGATATTTTTCAAAACAAACTTTTAATAAAAATAGACAAATAGCTTATGGCGTGTTTTGATTAGGCAATAATAGCGTTATGCCACTGCACGAGAGTGAGTCTGTATCCATTCTCTACATGTAGAACTTCATGGCTGTATATCGGATTGCTTGGAAAGACTACCATCTCTCCTGCTTGAGGATAGAGTTTAATCTGTTTACCATCTGCGTCAAAGAGATAATTAAAAACAAGTTCTCCGCCGCCAAAGCTATAATCTTTGCTGTTATGTATTTCATGCGAAGTGGTAAAGAGAACGGTTGTAAGTTTGCGTAGCGGAGCTACTTGTATAAAACCTACTGTTTTGCCATCTGCATCCACTAGCTCATTTGAATCATCTGCATGTTTGATATAAAAAGAACCTTTTGTGTACTCCAGAGCCTGTAACGTGGTTGAAGTAGTGAGTGCAACGCTAAAGAAGCGCTCAATCTCTGGCTGAAAGGTTTTAAAATTCTCCTCATACATTTTTACATGTAGGTCTGAGAGTTTGTGAATAACGGTCTTTCTGATACTCTCATTAACGCTTGGGTCTACGATGCTACCTAGAAGCCTTGTCTTTACCTTGGCTTTTTCACCCTCTGAGGTGTTGTAGGCATACTCTGCTATATCGTAACATGTAGATTTTGAGAAAAAATCTTTGATAATTAGATATGGATAATCGTAGTATTGGTTTGACATAAGGCGTGTTTCAAGCTTTAAAGAGGCTACGAAATCATCACAAAATACATAGTTGCTTATCTGCTGCATTTTAACACTTCTCAAACCAGCACTTATCAATAATTTTAAATTGTAATGTATGCATTTTCCCCATCTGTATTAATCTATAAAAGTATAACTTTATTGTGGAAAATAGATGAGTTACGAAGTGCCTATGAAAGAGCTGTTTATAATTTCAGTTTTCTTGATACAGTCCAGACATCACTTAAATAAAGAGCTAAAAAACGATTCCTTTTCTTTAGGCGTATAGACTTCTTTTCTCTCATCTATAAAATTTGGGTCACCTTTTTCAAACTCTTTTTGAGAAACTCTTTTTATGCTCTTTTGCGGTTTGCTTTTTTTTACAAAACCGTTGCTTACGGTTCCGCTCATTCCATGTGGAATACACATAATATCTCCTTTTTTTCTATATATAACCTTACTATAACGAGATAGCACAAAGTGATATGTAACTTATATTACACTTCTATCTATTCGAAATAAATTAACACACACAAATAATTATGTATGTAGCACATCTCATATATTAACTAAAGTTTTCATACTTCTTGTTAAAGCCACTTTGAAATTTGGCTGATTTTTCATTGCTGGAATTATAGCTTTAGGTTGTGAGTAGGGTTGGTTTTATAGAATTCAAAAATCAATTGCTATATAAAAAGAGAGTAGATAAAATATGTTAAACAGTGAAGTTACAAAAGAAAATTTAAACAAGATGGTACTTTTATTTTATTCAAAAGTTTTAAAAGATAGCGTTGTCGCTCCTTTTTTTATTGAAAAATTGGGAGATGATATGAAAAATGAGAAATGGCGTCCTCATTTGGAGCTCTTAACAAATTTTTGGGCTTCTATCGCGCTTGGTGATAGTGCATATAGAGGTAGTCCTTTTGCGCCTCATTTAGATATTGAAGGTATCTCAAGAGAAGCATTTCAGGGGTGGCTAAGGCTATTTTACGAAACTCAAGATAGTATATATGTTCCAGAGATAGCTGACTTTTTCAAAAATAGAAGCACTCTGATAGCTGGTAATTTTATGAGAAATTTAGGAGTTTAAAAATCTATCTTTATAACTGCATTTTTTGCATAGCTCTTCAACTGCGATATGCCCTTTAAAGCCCTCTATTATGGCTGTTGCTCTTTTTGAAGTGAGTATATTTTTTAGACTCTCTTCATGCAAGTTGCCGAGGTTTATAACGCCATCTCCATCTAAGCAGCAAGGCACAACATTGCCGTTTGCGAGTATGCCTATATGCGAGGAAAGCCCATAGCATGTAGCGTGAGAGTTATGTGTGGAGTTAAGTGATGGCCACTCAAAATAGCTATCAAAATTAAGTAGTATTTTTGGAGCTATGCGCAGAGATTTTATCTTCTCTTTATGTATCAGCTCACTATCGATTGTTATATCAAAAAAAGAGTTTAGTTTTTCAAAAATAAGTCTGTTATATGTATCTTCAGAGCAAATATCATCAAGATTCCAAAGACGAAGATTTATAAAAGGTATGGGAAAGTTCTCTATTTTTTGTGAACATACATCTAAGACATATTTTATGTACTCTTCAAAGCTGATATTTAGGCTATTCTTGTTGAAACTGTTGAGTGAGATGTTTAGTTGGCGAACTGCTTCGTGAAATAGTATTTCTGGCTTGTGTTTACAGAGGTAGTAACCGCTTGTTGTCAACTCTACTTGAAAATTGTATCTCTTGGCAATGTCAAGGTACTCATGCAGATTTGAGAGAAGCAGAGGGTCTCCCATAACATGAAAAGCTAGTGTTTTTGTATATGGAGTAAGCTCTTGTAGAGCTTTTTCAAAAAACTCTAGGGTCATAGTTTTTGAGGGATTTGCTTTTGGAGGGCAGAAACTACATGCAAGACCGCAAATATTTGTCACTTCAATATGAACACGATGGAACTGCATGAGACTCCTTAATAATTTTGAAACTCTATCATAAATAAATTAAAACTTAAACTAAATAGATAATTATAAAGGAGTGAGAAAGATAAAAGTTAAATCGGATAAAATTACTCTGATTTAAAAATTTAGAGCGTAACGCGTTCTTACCAAAGGATACAAGATGAAAAACATCATTTTATTAATCGCATTAACAATAGGTGCTTTACAAGCTGATAATATCGTTCATTACGATGTAAAAGAGACTGGTACTACAGTTAGTAAACCAAACCACCCAAGTACAGATATTTATTAATATCTAAAATTTTATTTCTCCTTCTAAAATAGGTCTTACAGTGGCCTATTTTAGTGACTAAAACTTTCCCTTAAACTCTTTTTTTTACAAAGTATATAACTCCAACCATGAAAATTGATAAAATAATCATAAAAATTCCAACACTATTTGTTCCTGATAACCCATCTGAAAATGGCATCCCGCTGGTATTCATCCCAAAAAATCCAACAACTAAATTTAATGGCAAGAAAATCGCAGAGATTATTGTTAAAATATATATTAAATGATTCATCTTTTCGTTTGTCTGTGCATTGTGAAAATTATATAGGTAGTCTAACTTTGATAATTGGAGTTTTGCTGAGTGAAGGGTTCTCTCAAGGTGTTCGTGCAAATCCATATAGTGGTTTATAGGAAAATCCAGAGTCTCTGTATGGTAGCTGATCATTTTATCCATTGTGGAAGAGGCGTGCATAAGTACACGTTCAACTCTTACAATATTTCTCTTTAGCTCAAGCCAACTGTTGATAAAAGACTTTTTTGTTTTGTTGAGATAAAGAGCTTCTTCCATATCAATAATCAAATCACGATAGACCTCAAAAGATTTTAATAATTTGTCTATTGTTGTGTCTAGTATTTTATATGGTGCATCAAAGCGATTTCCAAGCTCTTCAAAAGCCTTTTTATCTCTTACATAGAGATAGCTATTGTCGCTTGTTATAATAAAACCGATAGAGATTAGTTCAAGCTTATCTTCAATTATAGGCAACCTGACTATCAGCATGTCATAGCTATCATTTTCATCAAAGATAGATGGGTGTGTAGGATTTTTTAAATCCTCTATATGAAGTGTCTCTACTAGGTTGTAAAGATTCATATTTTATCCTTGTAGTTTAATTTTAGCAAAACTCTACACCGTTTTCTTGCAGCTTTTTTACAATTTTTTGACTTATTTGAGATTTTAATTCCATGATTTGATGATAAGGTGCAGCGTACCAAATGTATAAAATAAAACATGAACTTTTTGTATCAGGAATAAAATGAATACGAGGTCTAAATTCACGAGAGCGCATGTCGTAGCGCTTTCTTAGGTTTGAGAATTGCTTTGTTGCAACTTCCATATACCTCTCAGTAGCTTCAATTGTTACCTCTGTTACAAGTTCTTCAATTTTTTTTGTATCAGAGGTAAAAGGAATTTTAAATTCTATAAGATCATATATAGTTTTCATTTTATCGTGAGTGTAGTTATAGACATAGTTTGTTACAAAAAAATTGTTTGGTATAAAAACAGTTCTTCCTGAGCGTTTTAGCTCTAGGGCGGTTGTGTTGTTTATGCTCTCATATAGTGTAACTTGAAATAGTGAGATGTTTATAACTTCCCCTATGATTTGATTGTTATTTGTCTGTAAAAGAATTCTATCTCCGACCTTTATAGAGTTTCCAAAAGATAGATGAAACCACGTAGCCATGCTTTGAAGATACTCTTTCATACTTATCGTAATCGCAGCTGCAATAACACCAATAAGTGTTGCTGCGTAAACAATATTGCTTATATTAAAGATAATTAACATAAGCAATACAAGAAGAAAAAAGCTTATATTTAATACTCTTTTTATTCTAAAGAGGCGGTCTTCATCATCTATTTTTTTGGATATAAAGTATTTAAGAGCATTAAAAAGAAGGAAAATTAATAATAAAGCGACAATTTTAACTATATAAAGGGGCAGTTGAGTCTGTTTAAATGCTGCTAATTCACTTATATAACTCTGTTTTGTTCGTCTTAAAACCTCTTCTTTATTTTCAAGTAACCCTCTTGCATTTTCAAAAAAATCCAATGCTTTTTTGAGCTGGTACTCTTTAAAAAAATCTCTATTCTCTGATGTCTCAGCAGTGGAGAGTTCCTTTTTTAAGAAATCAACCGCATCGTCAAACTCTTGTTTTAAAATTTTTAATCGTTGAGTCTGTATGCTAAATTTGCCTTTTTGGCTTGTAAAAATATATTCGATTAAACCTATATCTTTAACGCTATCAACGGTGATTTTTTCAAGCATAGCGTCAAAAGATTGAGGGAGCTCATCGAGTATTTTCTTTTTACTTGTTTGAAGTTTAAGTAGCTGGGTTAGCTCTATTTTTTTCTTTGTTCCCGCTTCTTTTATGCTTCTTTCTAAAGCTTTAATCTCACTATCAGTAGCTTGTGCTTTTAGTTGGTTGCTATATACTTGTAGCCAAATATTTTTCTCTTTTTCAAAATATGTAAAATCATCATCGCCTAATAGTGAAAAGAAAATCCCTAAACTAATTATAAAAAGTGTTATTTTTTTCATAAAAGACCCTATATTTATGGAATATATAATTTTTGTAAAATTTTTATCATGCTCAGAGCAGCTCTTTTTGTAGTTGTTTCATTTACAGTATGATAGCCAATAGTCGGGATTTGAAGTGTAGTGCCCTGAATCTCGCCCTTTGTTGCAAAAATAAGTCTTCCTAGTTCAGTAGTTCCAAGTGAACGAACTGTTTTGTTTTTTTGCATTTTATTTTTTAAGTAGGTGTCTTTAAAGTTGAAGTTTATCTTCTCTTTGATAGCTATTTTTTTGATTTTGTTTTTCAAAGGAGATCTAAAAACCGCGTTTGAATCTCTGTGTCTTAGAACTATGTCTATACTTCTAAGTTCTTCTAGTGTCGGATACGGGCTAGTGTCTAGCACTAAAAGCTCATCTGTTTTTATGTTAAAGCGTCTGAACCACTCTAACAAAAACCTCCAGCTACGTCCAGCTTCTTCTGACGCGGTGAAAAATGCTGTACCTTGATAACCTATGGTGTACATGTAAATAATCATTGCAACACTTATGACATTGTCTAGCTGTGCAGATATTAAATCATCTTTAATATCTAGTTTATCCATAAATGCTATTGGCATCCCTGGCGTTAGATAATCAAAACCATCAATTTTAAAAATAATATTGTTTCTTCTCTCACATAAAAAAGCATCTTTTATAGAGCCAAGCCCTAAATATGTGCCTGACCAAGGCTGATAAGCTTGAACTTTTTCATCAACAAATCTAGCAGTAAAATTATGTAAAAGTTGTTCTGAGTTTGAATCTCCTGTTAAGTCTGCTTTATTTTTTGCAATAAACGCAGCATATTGAAACTCATTGTGCCCAGTACATACTAGCCCATGTCTATCGGCGTGAGCTGAAATATATCCACTTTGAGGGTTGTTTCCTTTTGCAACTAAAACACCATCATAGTATTCAACTTTCACACCATGCTCTTCAAGTTCTCTTTTTATAAACATAAAAAAAGGCTGTTCAGCACCAACTACACTCGGTATTCTTATCAGTTGTTTTAATATATCGTAAAAAAATTCCATATTTACTCTATTATCTCTTCATTTTTAAGTTCAAAAAATTCACTTGATTCAATTATATTTTCATTAAAGTACTCAATTTTATCTTCTGCGTCTTCAAGATTTCTAAACTTTGCGATATGAAAAACAGCATCACCTTCTTGCACAAGAGGAATCTCTGATTTGCCAATGATAACACCATCAAATGGCGCAATTAATTCAAAACTACTCTCTCCGATAGGTTCATCAACAAAAGCAATTACTTCATCTTTGCGTACGGTATCACCTAGTGCTTTAATGGTTCTTAGCATGCCGCTCTCAGTGGAGCGTATCCACTGAGAGCTTTTTGTAACTATTGGAGTTGTTTTTTCAACCTTTTTCATCACTTTTGGAAGCATGCCGCTCTCTCTTAAAACATTAATTATCCCATTAACACCAGTTCTGATGCATTTTTCATCAAATCTTAGAGCTTCTCCTGCCTCATATAAAAGTATTGGAATTCCCTCTTCTTGGGCAACAGCACGTAGTGAGCCATCTCTTACCTCTGAGTGTAAAATCACAGGAGCTTGAAACGCTTTTGCAAGATTGAAAGTGTACTCATTATCTATATTTGTTCTTATCTGAGGAAGATTAGATTTGTGAATAGAAGCTGTATGTAAATCTATACCTAAATCACATTTTCGCACTATTTCATCAAAAAATATTTTAGCAACTCTACTTGCTAAAGAGCCATGTGTGCTCCCTGGAAAGCTTCTATTTAAATCTCTTCTATCGGGCAAATACCTAGATAAGGTCATAATTCCATAAATATTTACAATAGGAACAAGTATAATCGTGCCCCTTATTTTTTTTAAAATAGCAAGTTTTCTAAGGCGTCTTATAATCTCTATACCGTTTAGCTCATCCCCATGAATAGCCGCGCTAACAAAGATGGTAGGTCCACTTTTTTTTCCTCTTATTACATGAACTGGAAGCTTTGTTGGTGTATTGTAAAGTTTTGGAAGCTCAAGGTTTATACTTAGGGATACACCCATTGGTATCTCTTGATTATATAAAATAAATTTTGCGTTAGATGTCAATTAAGCTCCAATGCTATCTTTTTTAATTTTTCTTTTTTCTGGATTTATCTTGCATTTTGGATCTATATTTTTTGCAATATATTCCATGATTTTTCCAGCAATATCAATTTTTGTAGATTTTTCAATCCCCTCTAATCCAGGAGAAGAGTTTACCTCCATGACAAGAGGCCCTCTGTTTGATTGAATCATATCGACTCCACAAATCCCAAGTCCCATAGCTTTGGCAGCTGAGAGGGCAGTCTCTTTTTCTCTTTTTGTGAGCTTGTGTGCTGTAGCGCTTCCGCCTTGATGAAGATTTGATCTAAAATCACCCTCAGCACCTTGACGCTTCATTGCGCCAATTATTTTCCCGCCGACGATAAATACTCGTATGTCAGCTCCACCAGCCTCTTCAATGTACTCTTGCACGAGCAGATTAACATCCATTCCGTAAAAAGCATCCAAAACGGATTTAGCAGCCTTTTCGCTATCTACCAAAACTACACCAACTCCTTGAGTGCCTTCTAATATCTTAAGTACGAGTGGAGCGCCTCCACTTAGGGCTATCACATCTTTTGCATTTGATTTATTGGAAGCAAAAACAGTTTTTGGCATATCGACACCATTTTTTGAGAGTATCTGAAGGCTTCTTAGTTTATCTCTACTTCTTTTTATAGCAAGCGAGCCTGTTGCACTAAAGACATCCATCATCTCAAAATGCCTTACCATTGCAGTTCCATAAAATGTTCTACTGGCACCAATTCTTGGAATAATAGCATCTGGAGTAGGAAGCTCTTTTCCTAAATAATTTACTTTTAGTTCATCTTTCATTATCTCTATACTGCATTTTAGGTAGTCAATTACCCTTACTTCCCACCCTTTTTCTTCAGCCGCTTGAACTAATCTTTTTGTTGAATATAACTCTTTGTTTCTTGATAATATGTAAATTCTCATGTAGCTCTTCTTTATGTTTATTTTGTCTGTTTTGTGAGATATTCTTGTGAAACATCAACTAAAAATCTTTTTGCTAAAAACTTTCTTCCTATCAACATTGGATATTTCATATCAGAGCGATTTGTTAGAGAGATAACAGTAAGGTAACTTTTTCCAAAGAAATCAACCTTTACCCTGATAGATGGTCTGTGTTGAATTTCACCGTTTGAGCTTTTTACTCTTTTCATCTGATACAGAGGGATTGATATTTTTTTACCATGATATGCCTCATGAACTTCATCTAGCAGCTTAAAATGAACAATATTGTTTTTATCTACAAATATATCGTCACAATGAATGGCGTTTGAATCAGCTCCAGTGTCAATTTTAACGTCAAGATCATAAAGCTCTAAATCTGGAATCGATATAATCTCTTTTGTGCCAATAATTTTCTTTTTTAACATTGAGTAAATCCGATATTTTAGATAGATTATAACATGTTTTATCTAAGCAAAAAAGGAACTTATTTTAAGTTTTTTTTAAGAGAAGTTTTTTTTATTTATGAGTATAATTTTGTTTGAATAAAATGGAAATCAGGGTCTTAGTGGCTAGAACATTGAGAGTTGTAACGTATATTACGTAATAAAATTCACAAAAGTGAAATGTATTTGTTAAGAGGGCAAATATGACGTTTAAAGATTTAGAATTTATACTGGAATTAAATGGGGTAATGAGAAAAGATATTGATAATATCTTGGATTTTAGTCGAAAAAACGGCATCAATAAAGAAGAAATAGATGACGAACTAAACAATATGGGTTACGAGAGAATCCTTGAAAATGAGCTTGAAGATGGGTTGGATGAAGATGAGTATGAACATGTGGAAAAGTTTCCACATAGAAGCAAATTTTCAGAAGATTACGACTAAGTAAAAAATTTGATAGCACACTTTTGCGCTATCAAGAACTAACTATTTTTTGGTTCAAATAGAGTTCCAAGTGTATGTTTGTCTTCCAAAAGATAAGATTCAGCAGCACTAAGATCAAATCCACTACATAAAAACATTTTACGTTTATGCTTTATCAAAAAATCAGCAGCTTTTAATTTTGTTACTATCCCACCAGTTGCAAATTCATTATTTGGCGTAGATGCATCAACAAGCAGGTTCTCTGGAATTTCATTGATAAATTTATAGATTTTTGCATCATTAAACTCTTGCGGATTTTTATCATAATAGCCATCAATATCACTAAGTATAACTAAAAGATCTGATTCAACAGCGTGAGCAACATTCGCAGATAGTTGGTCGTTGTCGCCAAATAACTGCTCTGGCGTAGAGGTAATATCGTTTTCATTTACGATTGGTAAAATCCCATTTTCTAAATGAGCATCAATAATTTCTTGAAACATTTTTGTTCTTTTTCTTGAGTCAAAATCATCTTCTGTAAGTAAAATTTGTGCTGTTGTAATATCATAAATATCAAATTTCTTTTTATATGCAGTCATTAAAATAGGCTGACCAGCAGCTGCAAGAGCTTTTTTCCCTATCTGTTTTCTTTTATCTAATTTGAGTGCAGAATACCCAGCGGCAACTGCGCCAGATGTTACTAAAACAACATCATATTTGTCTCTTAATTTAGAAATTAGCCTAACTAGATTTAGCATACGTTCTTTGGCAATCTTGTTATTTTGTGTTAAAACGGCTGTTCCAACTTTTATAACAACTCTTTTCATAAACTTCCTTTATTTTTAAAGATACCCTGTTTTTATCGTTACAAGAGTAATTTTCCCCTATTGTAACAAGTCAAACATTTTCTTTTTATTATATTTGTAATTTAGCAAATTAAATGGTAATTGATAAATTGCAAATTATGATAGAATTGTGTTTATATAATCAAGATAGGATTTTTTTATGCAAGAACAGACAACTTTAGCAAGATTAAGCGATAAAATAGTAACAATAGTAGAAAAATATAAAGCACTAAAAGAAGAAAACGAGACACTAAGATTAGAGAGTGTAAGACTAAAAGCAGAGAGTGAATTAAAGAGCCAAGAGATAGCTAAACTTATAGAACAAAATGCACTTAAAGATTCTGAAATAGAGTCAATTGTAGATAAACTAGAAAGTATTATGGCGTAAGTAGATGAGCAAAAAATTAGGGTTAAACATAGGCGGTCGCCGTTTTGACGTAGATTTAGACGACCAATTTGCTGCTTTTTTAGAAAAAGAGATGAAAAAAGATTTTAATTTAGATGGAAATAATGATATAAAACAACTGCTTCAAGCTTATGTGCGTAAAAATTATGAGCTATACCTTCAAGAACAAAAAATAGAAGAAATAACAAAAACATTAGAAGTTTAAGACAGATTTATTATTATATAAGTTAAGAGTGCTATAATTTCATCCTCTTTAATAGAGATGGTGTGCGCTCGTAGCTCAGCTGGATAGAGCACTGGTTTGCGGTACCAGCGGTCACACGTTCGAATCGTGTCGGGCGCACCATACTTTCCCCTTTTAAATCCATAATTTTCATCTAATTTGAATTTACAGAAAAAATAAAATCGCCAATTCTAATATCAAAATTTGTTTCAGTAGCGATATTAAGTGCAGTATCAGCGATGTTTATATCAGGTTGTTCGGGAGCAAATGTAGGGTCTGAAATGAGAGTGTCAGACGCCAATTCAAATTAGATGAAAATTATTAAAATTTCTAAAATAGAGATTCTGAAAACTTCAACTATTTATCTCATCTTTTAAAATCTTAGCAAGTTCACTACAGTTGTTGATTTTCTCTTTATAACCTAGAGTTTCATTTAAAAGTATCTCCACAAAAGCACTTCCTACTATTACGCCATCTGCGCCTTTTACTTTATCTCTTGCTGTTTTTTTATTTACACCAAAACCTACATATATTGGAGTTTGTGTATACTCTTTTATATTTGATAAAATTGGCTGTAAATCTTCTGCTACCCCTGAACCAGTGATTCCTGTATAAGCTACCATATAGATAAATTTTTTAGACTCTTTAACTATCTGTTCAATTCTCTCTTTAGAATCTGTTGGTGCTACAAAACTGATATTTGAGAGTCCATTTACATCAAACAAGTCATTATATGCAAGACTCTCTTCATGCGGTAAATCTGGGATTATAAATCCACTTAGTCCAATCTCTTTTGCAAATGGGAGTAATTTTTGCATATCTTGTTGATAAAAACTATTAAAATATCCCATCCACAGAGTATCTATTTTTGGTGCAATTTCTTTAGAAATTTCTATAAGGTCTCTAAATTTAAATCCAGATTCAAGTGCTCTTTGGTTTGCTAACTCTATTAAAGGGCCATCTGCTACTGGGTCTGAAAACGGCACGCCTAGTTCAAGTGTATCAACACCATTTTGACTTAGTGCCAATGCTAGATCAATACTAAAAGATTTTTCTGGATAACCAGATGTGATATACGCTACTAATTTTTTCAATTGCTTTCCAAGTCAGGTAATTTGAGTAGAGAAAATTTTATATGGCTTAGTTCGTTATCAAGTTTTAAATCATTTTTCCAAGCATTAAACATATCGCTAATTTCAAGTAGCCAGTTTATAGTCTCTTCATTAACGCCTGAATGCTTTGTTCTGATATTATCAAGTGCATCTTCTACAAAAGTTGCAAGTTTTGCCATTTGAGTAATCTTTAAGTAGCTAGAAGCTGATTTGATATTGTGAAAAACACGAAAAAGCTCATTAATGCTTTGTTCATACATGTTTGGTTTTGATAAATCTATAATCATGACATCCATAGAATCAACCATCATAGAGTAGTGATCAAAGAACTCATCAACTATTTCATAATCAAAAGTAGAATCTAAATCACTTCTAGCACCCATAAAATATTTCTCCCCTAAGTCCAAAATTATATCTATTTTTAGTTAAAATACTTTTTATTAAAACAAAGAGTTGAAAATGGCAAAAAAAATGACAATAACTTCTATCAAAAAGAGCAAAGGGCAACATCCTTTAGTGATGATAACTGCTTATGATGCTATTTTTGCAAGACTTTTAGAGCCAAGCGCAGATATGATTTTAGTAGGCGATAGTTTAAATATGAGCTTTGCTGGAAGAGAAGATACTCTAAGTGCAACACTCTCTCAGATGATATATCATACAAATGCTGTTGCGAATGGCGCGAAAAATAGTTTTATAATTTGTGATATGCCTTTTGGAACTTATACAAATAAAGAGGACGCCCTAAAAAACAGTATCAAAGTTTTTCAAGAGTCGAGTGCTGATGCTCTAAAGATAGAAGGCGGAGAAGATAAGGCTGAAATAGTTAGCCATCTTTGCTCAAATGGAATTGCTGTGTGCGGACATATAGGGCTTTTACCACAAGCTTTTAGAAGCGAGGGCGGTTATAAAGTAAAAGGAAAAACTAACGAAGAGAGAGACCAACTCATAATAGATGCCAAAGCGATAGAGAGAGCTGGTGCTTTTTGTATGGTTATTGAGGGTGTAAAGTCTGACGTGGCTGCCGAAGTTGCTGCATCTGTAAAGATTCCAGTTATCGGAATTGGTGCAGGTAAAGATGTGGATGGGCAAGTCCTTGTATTTTCTGATATGCTCGGGCTCTTTGAGGAGTTTACGCCAAAGTTTGTAAAGAAGTACCTAGATGGTGCGTCTTTAGTTAAAGAGGCATTGAAAAATTATGCTGATGAGGTTAAAGCAAGAGAGTTTCCTCAAGATATTCATACTTATTAAGAGAAGATATGCAGAGATTAGTTGAAATAGAGCGTTTTGATTGTGAAGAGGGTGTAGAGGTTACTCTGCGCCCCAGTGCTTGGAATGAATATATTGGGCAAGAACAGATCAAAAAAAATCTCGGTGTTTTTATAGAGGCTAGTAAAAAAAGAGCAGAGGCGCTTGACCATGTTCTTTTTTATGGACCTCCAGGGCTTGGTAAAACAACCTTGGCACTTATAATTGCAAATGAGATGAACGCAAATATAAAAGTAACAGCGGCTCCAATGATAGAAAAAAGTGGAGATTTAGCAGCGATTTTAACAAACTTAGAAGAGGGTGATGTACTTTTTATAGATGAGATTCATCGTCTCTCTCCAGCTGTTGAGGAGATATTGTACTCCTCTATGGAGGATTTTCGTATAGATATCATCATAGGAAGCGGTCCAGCTGCTCAAACTCTAAAGATAGACCTTCCACGCTTTACTCTCATCGGTGCGACAACGAGGGCTGGAATGCTCTCAAATCCACTTCGTGATAGATTTGGAATGAACTTTAGAATGCAGTTTTACTCACCAGAAGAACTCTCAAAAATAATTTCTCAAGCATCAAACAAACTAAATAAAAAAATAGCAGATGAAGCGTGTGTAGAGATAGCAAAAAGAAGCCGAGGAACTCCACGCATAGCTCTTAGACTTTTACGACGTGTAAGAGATTTTGCAGATGTTGCAAATGAGAAAGATATACTCCATTCAAGAGCACAATACGCACTAGATGAGCTTGGTATCAACTCTTACGGATTTGATGAGATGGATATAAAACTTTTAAATCTTTTAGTTGGAGCAAATGGCAGAGCGATGGGACTTAGCACAATCGCAGCGGCTCTTAGTGAAGATGAGGGGACTGTTGAAGATGTTGTAGAGCCTTATCTTATAGCAAATGGTTATCTTGAGAGAACTGCAAAAGGTAGAAAAGCGACACCTTCGACATATAAAATATTAAATGTTACAATGCCAACACTGGACGATGGAGGTCTTTTTTGAAACCACAATATTTTGTAGCAATACTTTTTGCAACATCGCTTTATTGGATGTACCTTCTTTATGCACCATTTTTGCTCGGAATTATTATCGCTGCGCTTTTAGCAATCTCTACTTCAAATATTCAAAATTTCTTTGAAAAGATATTAAAGTCAAAGTTTCTAGCTGCACTATCTTCTAGTATTTTACTAGCAGTTCTGTTTTTTGTACCACTTGGATATTTTTTAGTAACTTTGAGTATTCAACTAAATAGTGTGGACCCTGAAGTTTTTAGAAATATAGAGATTACAATAAAAGATTTTTTAGCAGATCCGCCAGAGTATTTTCTATTTTTAAAGCCATATATAGATAGTACGATACAAGATATTAGTATTAACTCTATTGCTTCATATATATTCTCAATTACAGGAAGTATTGGCTCTTTAAGTGCTGCTTATCTTAAAAATGCATTTTTAGTGATAATTTTCTACTTTTTTGCTCAATACAGCGGCGGTTTTATAATTGATTTATTAAAAAGAGTTGTTCAAATGTCAGTTGATGAAGCATCACTTCTGGCAAAAGAGTTGTCTTCTGTAATGAGTGTCGTTTTTTACTCTATCATTATCAATGCAATGTTTCAGGGAATACTATTTGGTATAGCTATATCATATATGGGCTACAATGGGCTTCTTTTTGGCATCATGTATGGCTTTGCTTCTCTTATTCCAGTAGTTGGAGGCGTTTTGATGTGGCTTCCATTTACATTATATGAGTTTTCTATGGGAGAGAGTTCAAATGCAATTTTTATTGCACTTTACACTGTTGTAGTGATTTCAATAGTAGCTGATACATTTATTAAACCATTGATTATCAAAGAGCTAAATATAAGACTTTTAAAAGAGGATGATGCAAAAATGAATGAGCTTATTATCTTCTTTGCAATTATCGCGGGACTTAGTACTTTTGGTTTTTGGGGTATGATTTTAGGACCTGCAATTACAGCGTTTTTTCTCACTATTCTTAAGCTTTTTGAGGCGAGAACTAAAGAGTGTGAGTCTACGTAACTCTACTTTTTATAGATTTGAGGATAGCTGCTTTTAAATCTTCTGTGTATCCAAAACCAAAATTTTGGCTCATCAAGTATAAGCTTTGAGAGCCAGTCTGTTTGGAGTTGAGTAGCTACTCTTATATCCTCTTTCTCATCATCACTTTTTTGCACCTCTATCTCATCAAAAAATATTAAAGTGTAGTTCTCTTCATCATCTGTTTTTATACTTACTGGAATAATTGCAGCGTTGTATTTTCTAGCCAGATAAGCAGGAGTAGCTGTTTGGTGTACTTTTTTACCTAAAAAGTCTACTTCAATACCCTCTCTTTTATTTATAGCAGTGTCTATTAGTATCCCACAAGCTTGTTGATTTTTAACAATTTTTATAAGAGGTTTTATAACGTTTGATTTCTCTAAAGAGTTATTGCCAAATTTTGAGCGAGACTCTAATACCCAGTTTTGATAATCCAAGTTTTTCATCTTTTTAAATATAGCATATACACTCTCAACGGAGTTTCCAATTACAGAAGCCCCTAGCTCCCAAGCACAGTAGTGAGAAGTGATATAAATGATAGCTTTTCCCTCTTTATGAGCTTTTTGGACAGCTTCTATATTTTTTATAGTTACTTTTCTCTCAAGTTCCTCTTTGCTCATATGTCTAAGCTCCATAAGGTGCAAAAAGTTAAGAAGTAGATTTCTAAAACTGTATTTGATAATATTTTTCTTCTCTTCTTTGCTTATAGAATCTTTATAGACAAAATCTAAATTGATAAAGCCTATGTTTCTGTATCTAGATGAAGCATAATAAGCAATGTGCGCTAAAGAGGTGAAGAAGTTTTTTCTCATCTTTTTTGGTAAAAGCATTAAGATTTTTTCTAATAGTAAAAATAGTTTAAAGCCCATAATTGTTAAATAACTCCCTATTGTTTGAAGATTTATTATATCAAATGATAGTGTATAAAACCAATTATTATTATCCCTTTGGTATAATTGCGGCTTAATAATAAAAGGCATATTGCACATGACGGCATCAGACATACAAAATTTTTCCGACGGTAGAACAAAAGCAAGAGCTTATTTCTGTTATCTTTTTTCTAAAAATATTCAAAATAGAATGCCATCTTTAACACAAGAGATGGCGATGATAGGTCTTTTAAAGACCAAAGAAGATTTAGAAAAATGTGAGGGTGTCTATCTTTTAGACAACAGAGGAGTACAGGTTTCTCCAACTTTTACATCAACAAAAAGAATAGATGAAGATGCTGGAAGAATAAGAGCTGAGAGAGCGTACTACTACCGAGCCGTAAAAGAGGGCAGATGTACCATAACTGACCCATATCCATCGCTTATAACTGGAGAGTTGACTGTTACAGTCTCTCAGCCAGTTTATGACGACAAGGGAGAGTTAAAATACGTTGCATGTCTTGATATGCCTCTTGAAGAGGTTGTAAAAATCTCACGTTCAACGATTCTTGATAAGTTTTTTCTATCTTTATTTAGATATTCATATGCAGCGTTTGCATTTGCATTAATTTCAGTAGCGCTTCTTCTCTTTATAAAAGGTGTTCAGAGCTTTTTTGTATATGAGATTTCTCCTGACCATTTCCAAATCAAAGATGTATTTGAAGCAACAATTTTATTAACACTTGCTCTTGCAATTTTTGATTTGGCTAAAACACTCATAGAAGAGGAGATTTTGGGGAGAAGCAAAGATAATAGCATCTCAGGCCCACACAAGACAATGGTAAGGTTTTTGGGTTCAATTATCATTGCACTATCCATAGAAGCACTGATGCTAGTATTTAAGTTCGCAATAACAGACCCAGAGAAGATACTATATGCAATGTATATTATTTTTGGTGTTGCAATGCTCTTAATTACTCTTGCGTTTTATATAAAATTTACAAAATTAAAGCTTGAAGAATGATAGCAATAGTTGATTATAACATGGGAAATTTAGCAAGTGTTCAAAATGCGTTTGCTAAATTAGGGGTACAAACAGTTGTCGAGAGTGACCCAACAAAATTTAAAGAGTATGATAAGCTTATACTCCCAGGAGTTGGTGCTTTTGGTGATGCGATGGCGCATCTAAGAGAGAGAAATATGATAGATGCGATAAAAGAGTTTGCAGGAAGCTCTAAGCCTATTTTAGGGATATGCCTTGGAATGCAACTGCTTTTTGAGAGTTCTGAGGAGTTTGGAGTGCATGAAGGCTTGGGGCTTATTAAGGGCAGAGTAGTAGCATTTGATTCATCTAAATTTGAAGAGGCTCTAAAGGTACCGCATATGGGTTGGAACAGAATGTTTACAAAAGTTCACCCTCTATTTGAAGGCTTAGATAAGGAACATTATCTCTATTTTGTGCACTCTTATCACGTTGTTTGCGACAATGAAGAGGATGCTATCGGCAGAACTTTTTATGGGTATGAGTTTACATCAGCAGTTGCACACAATAACATTATGGGGATTCAGCCTCACCCAGAAAAAAGTCATGAAAATGGACTTAAGATATTAGAAAATTTTACAAAAATATAGGAATTTAAAATGACTCTATACCCAGCGATTGATTTAAAAGACGGCAAAGCGGTAAGACTTACAAAGGGTCTTATGGATAGCGCTAAGATATATTCTGATGAGCCATGGATGCTTGTTAAAAAGTTTGAAGAGATGGGGGCGGAGTGGGTTCATTTAGTTGACTTAAATGGAGCTTTTGCAGGAGAACCTAAAAACTTAGAGCAGATTATAAAAATTAGACAAAACTGTAATGTTAAGCTCGAGCTTGGCGGCGGTATTCGTGATGAAGAAACCATCAAAAAAATGATAAAAATTGGAATAGATAGAATTATTTTAGGCTCTATAGCTGTAAAAAATCCTAAATTTGTAAAAGAGATGGCAGCAAAATACCCAATAGCAGTAGGCATTGATGCAATAGATGGATTTGTAGCCGTTGAGGGTTGGGGCGAAGTGAGCGCTATGCGTGCTACTGATTTGGCAAAAGAGTTCGCAAATGCTGGAGTTAAAGCTATAATCTGTACAGATGTATCAAGAGATGGAACACTTAGTGGTGTAAATGTTGAGTTTACTAAAGAGATAGCAAATGCTTGTAAAATCCCAACTATTGCTAGTGGTGGTGTAAAAGATGAGAGCGATATAGAAGCTCTTATAGCCGCTAAAGGAATAGATGGCGTTATCATAGGTAAAGCCTATTATGAGGGCACACTTGACTTACCTAAGATGTTTAAAAATCTTAGTTAGGCATTGCTTAATCATAAAATAAATAAAATTTAGGTACTATTATTGCTTAATTTGCAAATATTTATAGAAAAGGATTTCATTTGAAATTACTTGTTGTTGATGACAGTTCTACGATGCGTCGTATAATAAAAAATACATTACAGAGACTTGGCCATAAAGATATACTTGAAGGTGGGGATGGTGTTGAAGGCTGGAGTGTTTTAGATAGTAATCCTGATGTTGATATGCTTATAACTGACTGGAATATGCCAGAGATGAATGGTCTTGAACTTGTTAAAAAAGTTCGTGCTGATGCTCGTTTCAAAGACCTTCCAATTATTATGGTAACAACTGAAGGCGGTAAGGCAGAAGTTATTACTGCATTAAAAGCTGGTGTAAACAACTATATTGTAAAACCATTTACTCCTCAAGTTTTAAAAGAAAAACTTGGTGCAGTTATGGGCATTGACGTGTAATGCAAGAGCATTACTTTGAATTAGTTATTAAAGTCTCTTCTCATCTTCCTCTCTTCTCAGATTTCTTAGCAGATACATTACCAGTTGGCTTTGAAGAGATAGATGATGGTTTTATCATTAGAAGTGAAGATGAATTAGATACGATAATATGGGGATTGGAACAGTTTAGAGAAGCTCTTCAAAAATCTACTGGCGACGTGATAGAGTTAGAGTATAAACAGACTAAACTCAAAAATAGTGACTGGGTAAAAGTTTATCAAGATAGCATTCAACCACTTTGTATAGATAAATTTTATATCCACCCAACATGGGATGCTCCAGATGCAAATTTAATAAATATCGCAATAGATCCAGCATTGGCATTTGGAACAGGACACCATCCAACAACAGCCTCAGCACTCAGAGCAATTGCTAAATATGTAAAAAAAGATGACAGAGTTTTAGATGTTGGATGCGGAAGCGGGATTTTAGGTGTTGCAGCTATAAAGCTCGGCGCAGTAGTTGATGCTTGTGATACAGACATTGCATGTGTTGAAAATAGCGAGTTAAATTCTAATCTAAATAGTGTTGTATTTAATAAACTATGGGAAGGTTCTTGTAGCTTAACTAAAGATAGCTATGATGTCGTTGTTGCTAATATCGTAGCAGATGTTTTGATATTTATAGCAAATGATTTAAAGAGTGTCGTAAGAGAGGATGGAATTCTTGTTTTATCAGGAATTTTAGAGAAATATGAATCAAAAGTTTTAAAATTTTATCAAGATTTTGAGATTTTAGAGAAGATTGCCCAAGACGAATGGGTAACTTTAATACTAAAGCAAGGTAAAAAATAGATATGCAAAATAAAGAGAACAATAACAATAATAATTTTTTCAATAAAAATCCGCTTATCACTTTTGCTATATTTTCAGTAGTGATAATTCTACTTTTCAAAGCCCTAATAGGCGAAAGTGGTTCAAGTGAAGTATCTTCAGTTGCAGGAAATAAAAGAGCAAAACAGATAAGTTATTCAGAATTGAAATCTTTAATAGAGACAAAAGGTGTAAATAAAGTTGACATTGGACAGAGTTACATAAAAGCCTACTCAGCTGATAATGCAACTCTCTACACTACAAGAATAGTGCCAAGTGATACAAGATTAACCCAAGAGTTAGATAAGCAAGGTATTGAGTACAACGGATTTAGTGAAACAAACTGGTTTACTGAGATGTTTGGCTGGCTCTTCCCGTTTTTGATTATTATCGCTATTTGGATGTTCTTTGCTGGACGTATGCAAAAAAGCATGGGTAGTGGAATACTTGGAATGGGTAACTCTAAAAAGATGATTAACTCAGAGAAGCCAAAAACTAAGTTTGATGATGTGGCTGGTGTTGAAGAGGCAAAAGAGGAAGTTCAAGAGATAGTTGACTTTTTAAAATATCCTGCTCGTTATGTTGAGATTGGTGCAAAGATTCCAAAAGGTGTTCTTTTAGTAGGAAGTCCTGGAACTGGAAAAACTCTTCTTGCAAAAGCAGTTGCTGGAGAGGCTGATGTTCCGTTTTTCTCAGTTACAGGCTCTAGTTTTATAGAGATGTTTGTTGGAGTTGGAGCTGCTCGTGTTAGAGATTTGTTTGAACAAGCAAAAAAAGATGCTCCGAGTATAATTTTTATTGATGAGATAGATGCTATAGGAAAAAGCCGTGCAGCAGGGGCTAACATGGGTGGAAATGATGAGAGAGAACAGACACTGAACCAACTCTTAGCTGAGATGGATGGATTTGGAACGGATACTCCTATCATAATCTTAGCTGCTACAAATAGACCAGAGATTTTAGACCAAGCACTACTTAGACCAGGACGATTTGATAGACAAGTTTTAGTTGATAAACCAGACTATGAGGGACGTATTAAAATCTTAAAAGTGCATGTTAAGGGTGTTAAAATTGACTCTGATGTTGATCTTGCTGAAGTGGCTCGTTTAACGGCAGGTTTAGCTGGAGCTGATTTAGCAAACATAGTAAACGAGGGTGCACTTTTAGCTGGGCGAAAAAACCAAAAAACTGTAACGCAAAAAGATTTATATGAAGCAGTAGAACGTGCTTTAGCAGGACTTGCTAAAAAATCTCGCCGAATAAACCCTAAAGAGAAGAAAATAGTTGCATATCATGAGAGCGGACATGCACTTATGGCTGAGACAACTATTGGTGCTAAAAAAGTATCAAAAGTTTCAATTGTTCCTCGTGGACTAGCAGCTTTAGGCTATACGCTAAATACACCTGAAGAAAACAAATTTATGATGCAACGTCATGAGCTTTGGGCAGAGGTGGATGTTCTTCTTGGAGGTCGTGCTGCAGAGCAGGTCTTTATAGGTGAAATCTCAACTGGTGCAGGAAATGACCTTGAGAGAGCAACAGATATTATTAAGTCAATGGTGCAAACTTATGGAATGAGTGATGTTGCAGGGCTTATGGTTTTAGAAAAAAGCAGACACTCTTTCTTGGGTGGTTATGGGCAATCATCTAGAGAGTACAGCAATAAGATGGCTGAAGATATGGATGAGTTTATAAAATCATCTCTACAAGAGCGTTATAAAGCTGTCTTAGAGAGACTTGAGCAGTATAGAGATGCGGTAGAAGAGATGGTAAAACTTCTTTATAAAAAAGAGAATATTAATGGAGAAGAGGTAAGAGATATTATCATCAACTTTGAAAAAGAGAATAATCTTGTTTCAAAAGTAAATATAGTTGTGGATGATATCGAAGAGGAGCTAAAGGCAGATGCAAAAATGGCTGAGGAATCAGATAGAGAAAAAAATATAAAACATGATAAAGAAGGGACGGATGAGAAATAATCTTTTACCTATCGCTAAAGAGGGATGGAATTATGTTGCAGGTGCAGTTGTTGCATTTATTATTTTTACATTTCTTGATTTTAATTTTTTAGAATTTTTAATGTTTTTAATAACAATATTTTTTATTTTTGTATTTAGAAACCCTGAGAGAGAGTATGTTCTTTATCAAGAAGATAGCGTTTCAAGTCCTGTTGATGGTGTGGTCGTCTCCATAGAAGAGCTGCATGATGATATTCATAATGGCTACAAAGTAGAGATAGACACGTCATACTTCAATGTTGCTCTTCTTAGAGTTCCATTTACTTCAACATTAGAGAGTATTCATATAACCAGAGGAGCTAGACTCTCTGCTCAAAACCAGCTTTCAAATAGCATAAATGAGAATGCAGAGCTTGTATTTTGCGATACAAAGTCATCAAATAGAATTACGGTTGTGCATAAATTAAAGCAGAGTTTCAAAGCAATTGATATTGATATTATTAAAGCTCAAAATCTTATGTACGGCTCAAGATATGGGCTTATGATAAATGGAACAACTACACTATATTTACCAGCAAATTTTAGATTAAATATTGGTCTTGGAAGTGAACTAAGTGCTTCTGAAACCCTTGTAGGTTATTTCACTAATGAGAGTAAAAAGTAGTCTTTACTATTTTTTACTCTGTGATAAACTCTTTTGTAACATTAGCTTATCCAAGTCTACGTCAAAGTCAAAATACTCAGAGTTAAAATTGTTTTTATATATCCTTGAGAGTTGAATAACAGCCCCTTCGTTATTTTTTGACTCAAGATATAAAAGTCCTAGAGCATATCTACTTTCTAAAAAATTACCATCTTTTAGTTTTGAGAGCTCCAAAAGAGCAATTGCATTTTCATGATGGTTTGCCGCAGTTGAAGCAACAGCACCTAAAAAGAGAGTTTGAGCATCTCTTACTTTTAGATTATCAATTAGATTATTGTAGAGTGTAAATGACTCCTCATAAGCTTTGTCATATAGTGATGCAAGAGCCAGTGTGCTTGTTATCTCATGTGTTTGAGATGTTGTTGCTGCCAATACTTCTTTTAAGCGTTCTCTTAAAAAATATAGTTTTCCAGTGATTAGATTTTGTTGAATATATAGATATCTTGTAACATATGCACCATAGTACAAATCAGTAAAATTAAATTTCTGAACTTTTAAATAGTTCATAACTTCATTAGCATATTTCTTATCATCAAAAGTCCCAAAAAGGGTGTCAATTTGCATTAGATGAGGAAGAATCTCATCTGGAAGAAGTGTTGTAAGTTTGTTTGCTGCTTTTTGTGCTTCATCTATAGTGTTATTTTTAAGAGCAATTATAATATCAAGTGCTAGGTAAAGAGGTCTTTGCGGATAATCTTTGTCAAGCCAATCCACAGCTGATATATAGTTCTCCTCACTAATAAAAAGAAGTGTTTTGTATAAATCTATCTCTTGTGAAAATTCTTCATTTGCCATCTCATCTTTTATAATTGAGAGAAGTTTCGTGCTGTCTTTATCTATTAATTGAGAGCACATAACCGCATAGATGCCAGAGATATAATTTTTGGCATCTAAGTTATAAGAACGAATAAAGTGTTTTTGTGCGTCAACAAAATTGCCAAGTTGAGCGTATGTAAGGGCTAGATTGTAGTGTAGAGCAGAGTGTTTAGGCTGAATTTCAACAAGCTTTTGGAGCATCTCATTTGCTTCTCTGAGTTTAAATGAGAGTGCTTTTTGAATAGCCTTTATAATCCCTATATTTACACTAGAAGAAGATGCACTTTTTTCAAGATACTCTTTTGCGGAGTCAACATTATCTATGAAAATATTTGTATTTCCTTTTCGTATATAACTTATAGTCTGATTTGCATTAAAGATTTTATACGGTGAGAAGTAAAATATTTTTTGATAGGTGATAGCTTTTGAATTATTTATGGTCTCTCTATAGTGCTTTTGTGCTTGGCTTGCATCAAAGAGAGACTCTTTTAGTTTTACTTTTACTGGATATGGTTTATATACCTCTTCGCCAAAAATATCCGTAGCATTTTCTATCTCTTTTGCCCCATCTTGTATCTGACCAGCTTTTAGGTTTATATATCCTATTGCTAGCTGCGCCTTCATTGGCTCTATACCGTTTTTAATTGAATTTTGAAGATATTTTTTGGCTAGTGCAAGGTCTCCTACTCTTGCATAAAGAAGTCCCAAAGTAAAGTCATCTTTCATAGAAGCACTTTTTTCTAGACTCTCAATAGCTTTTACATTATTGTCAAAAAGAGCGTTTATTTTTGCATTTAAACTATTTTGTACTACATCATATTCATTTGTAGTCGGATTATTTAGTGAGCTTAATGCTTCAATATAATTTTGATTGTAGTAGTTGATAAGCGTGTAATAATAAGAGTATAGTGGCGATGATCTCTCTTGAGGAAGATAAGCATATGCTAAATCTATATAATATTGAAATGTTGCTTTATCCTCTAAATGAAGCGCACAAACAGCGGCATTTATAGCACTTACGCATCTTTGTTCATTATTTTGTATCGCTTTTGCAAATGAGTCAAGTGCTGTTTTGTATTGAGCCTCTTTAATTTGAGCAACTCCTAGATTGTATGCGGAGACTGCTTCTGAGTATTGTGCTATTTTTTCATATAAAGATAGAGCTTCATTTTTTGAACCGCTTGAATATAGATAGTCAGCTTTTGCTATCATATTTTCAATTTTACTCAGTTCAACGGGCTCTGTAATTGGTTGTTCAAGCCTATCTTCTATATGTTTTGTTGAAGTTACGGCAGGCTCTTTAGATGTTTTTAGTAGTGCAAAAAGAACAATTATGATAACAAGTAAAATAGCAATACCAACAACAATAAAGATGATTTTTTTATTTTTTTTGGATGAAGGTTCTTGATTTGATACCGAAGTCTCTGATGCACTTTTTTCATTAGCGGCATCAATGTCTTCAATAATAATTATCTCTTCTTCTAATCCATTTGCCATTATTTACCTTGAAGTTGTTTCTTTTTTAAAGCAAAAAGAGTGCCATAAAACTAGCCTAAATAGGGCTCAAGCACCTTTGGAATAGTGATACTTCCATCCTCATTTTGGAAGTTCTCCATAATAGCTACTAAAGTTCTACCAACGGCTAAAGATGAGCCGTTTAGGGTGTGAACAAATGAGTTTTTATCTCCATCTTTAAAGCGGATTTTTGCTCGTCTAGCTTGAAACTCTCTAGTGTTTGAGACCGAACTAATCTCTCTATAACTGTTTTGCCCTGGAAGCCAAACTTCAAGGTCAATAGTCTTAGCTGCACCAAACCCTAAATCTCCACCGCATAATCTTACAAGACGATGAGGAAGTTCTAGCGCAGTTAGTAAGTCTGAGGCAGTTTGCACCATCTCATCAAAAATTTCATCACTTTGCTCTGGTTTTGCAAGAGAGACAAGTTCAACTTTATGGAACTGATGCTGTCTTATCATCCCTCGCGTATCTCTTCCTGCCGCACCTGCTTCTTTTCTAAAGCAAGATGTGTAAGCGGTCATTTTTATCGGGAGTTGATTTGCACCTAATATCTCATCTTGATAAAGATTTGTAACAGGAACTTCTGCGGTTGGAATTAAAAAAAGTTCTTGGTCTTGAATTTTGTATAAATCATCTTCAAATTTTGGAAGCTGCCCTGTACCCTCTAGCGCAGCTCTATTTACAAGAGATGGTACACTAACCTCTTCAAAGCCTCTTTTTGAGTTGAAGTTAAGCATAAAGTTTATTAGTGCGCGTTCCAGCTTTGCACCCATTCCAAAAGAGACACTAAAACGGCTAGTTGCTAGTTTTACGCCTCTCTCAAAGTCTATCCAGCCATTTTGCTCAGCTAATTCCCAATGCTCTTTAGGTGTAAAACTAAACTCTTTTGGAGTGAGAACTTTTTTTATCTCTATATTATCATTTTCATCTTTGCCATCTGGAACATCATCATCTGGTATATTTGGAATTGACATTGCAAGAGCTTCAAGAGCTTCTTGTTTTATGCGCTGAATATCAAGTGCTTCAGATATTTTGATTTTATTTTCATCTACTTTTGCTTTGAGTTCAGTCGTATCTCTGCCCTCTTTTTTGTATATGCCAAAATCTTTGCTCATACTGTTTTGAGCTGCTTGAAGTGTTTCGTACTCAACTTTTGCAACTTTTAGTTCTTCATTTTTTATCTTTAAATTCTCAAGCAATTGAGCATCTACACCTTTGCGAGACAGCTTGTCGCTTATAGTTTGAAAATCTTTTTGTATTAATTTTAAATCAATCATTTTTGTCCTTAATTATATTAGTATATCACGAGCTAGTTGGAACTGATTTGCAGTCATTAAGTGAATTTTTGGATGAAGTTTTTTTAAATCTAAAAATAAATTTCTGCTAAGCTCAAAACCTACTCTATACTCTTCATCACTTCCCTTTTCATGGGCTTCTCTAAGAAGTTCTATCCACTTATCTGGTACATTTATTCCTGGAACATGAGCAGATAAAAACTGAGCAGTGCGAAGTTTTGTAATAGGAAAAATTCCTAAAATAAGTTCGGCATTTTTATTTTCATTGTTAGATGCAGTGTTTGCTGCATCTTTTAATTCAAGTAGGAGTTTCGCATTTTCTATATCATAAACTGGTTGGGTTATTATTCCAAGCGCTCCATGTTTTATCTTTTTTTGCATCTTCTTTTGAAGTGTTTTTGGATTTTTTGCATACGAGTTTACAACTGCAAAAGGGTAAATTTCAAGAGGCTGATGAGCTAAAGGTTTTCCTGCATAGTTTATACCGCTGTTAAAACAAGAGATAATATCTAAAAGAAGAGTACTGTCTGCTTCAAAGACCCCTTTTGTGTGAGGTTGATCTGATATTGTTGCAGGGTCGCCAGTTAGAGCTAAAATTGCTCTTACATTAACTTCATTAGAGCCTAAAAGGTCTGATTGAAGTGCTATTTTATTTCTATCACGCATACTCATGGTTGCAATTACTGGTTTGTTAAATCTATCTTGGAGCATTTTTGCGGCAAATAGTGAGTTGTATTTTAGTTTTGCAAGAGGGTTGTCTGTTGTTGTAAAACCATCAACTAGTTTATCGAGTCCTAGCTCTGCAATTGATTCAATTATTGGCGAAAAAATAGGTGAGTGAGATGGAGTTGTCTCAAGCGTTATATATGTGTCGTTTTTTAGTTTATTTATGAGTTCATCAAACAAAAAGCATCCTAAATGGGTATAATTGCGCAATTATAACAGATAGGGAAGTAATATATGTTGAAATTAGCTGTTTTTGATTTTGATTCTACGCTCATGGATGGCGAGACGATAGATTTTTTCGCACAAGAGCTGGGACTCGGAGAAGAAGTTAGTAAAATAACCGAAGCTGCTATGAGCGGAGAGCTTGATTTTTTTGAATCACTTCAACAAAGAGTAGGGCTACTAAAGGGTCTTGAATATAGCGTAGTTGAGAGAATCAGCCAAAATCTACCATATATGAAGGGTGCGCAAGAGACGATAAAAGAGCTAAAAAGCAGAGACATGAGAGTTGTCTGTTTTAGCGGAGGATTTAGAAGTGCAACGGGATATGCTAAGAGTATCTTGGGATATGATGCTGATTTCTCTAATGTTCTTCATCATAAAAATCAAATTCTTACAGGCTTGGTAGGCGGAGACATGATGTTTAACTACTCAAAGGGCGATATGTTAGTTCGATTACAAGCTCTTTTAGGTATTAAAGAGAGCGAGACGTTAGTTTGTGGAGATGGAGCAAATGACCTCTCAATGTTTGCTCATGCTGGAAAAAGAGTCGCTTTTTGTGCAAGAGAGATACTCAAAAAAGAGGCAAATATAGTGATAGAGACAAAAGATTTAACTCAAATTTTGGAGAAGATATAGTGCTTACAAATAGTATCTGGAAACAGTATAACAGTGAAAATAGCTTTAGAGAGTTGTTGGCAAGTTTTTGCAAAATCAGCGATGTTGATTTGATAGAAGATGATAAGAGGCTTTATAATGCGCTAAAAGCAAAGCTTACAAAAAAAGAGCTTAAGCTTTTTGCAATGGATAGTGCGAACGTTAGCGATGAAACTATCAAAAGTGATTTTGCTTACAGTGATGATGAGCTACAAAATGCAAAGTTTAAGCTCTATAAAAAGCTAAAACAAGACAAAGTAAGACTAAGTTTTAGAGCAAGTAGCATAGAGGATTTTGAGTAAGCTAGTTTGATAAAATGATTTTAAAAGAGACTCTTCTTGATTTCTCTTTATCTTCATTATGTTGCACTATAACTCTCTTTGAAAAGCTAAGGCCACTACCTTTTAATAGCTCGCTTAGCCATACCTTTGTCTCTTGGTTTTGTGTGTTAAATACATAGCTGATAGTTGAAAATGATCGTTTCATAGATAGCTCTGTATTGTTTATATAACCTTTTGAAAAATCGCTATTGCCCCATTCACTTGATGTGTGCCCACTAACTTCTAGGGTGTTTAATATTTCGCTATTTTTCTTTAAAAAAGGCAAGAGTTTAGCACTGAATTTTTGTAAAAAAAGTTTTTGACTTGAAGTAAGTATAAACTCCCCAACGTTAAAATAGAGGCTTTTATCAATAAGCTCTATTGTTAAATCCTCTTTTATTATCAGTTTTTTAGCTGCAATCTCATCTCTAAAAAGGTCTAAGAGTTGAGCATAAAAAGAAGTTGTAACTGTTTTTTTAGAGACTTGTGCCATGGATAGATTGCTATTTAGTTTTACAATCCACATATTACTCTCTTGAGACTCTTTGTCTGTGTGAATACCAGCGACCCCGATTTGAGAGTTGTGTAAAATGCTAAGAGCATAAAAAGCATCACGTGCATCAGAGCCATAGTGCTCTTGTGTTAACATCTTGAAGTTACTATCAAAAAGTATTGCGAGTCCGTCTGTGTTGTATGTATCCTCAACAATTCCAACACCAACTATTTTTCCATCTGAGAACTCTTTTATATCTTTTAGAACTGAGGAGTAATTTGTGTAAATGCTCTTATCAAGAAGAGTGTTTTTTTGTAAATCTATTTTGAGCAATCTTATCTGCTCTTTGTTCATATCATTTGTTTGTGAGAGCGACAGGGCAAAAGTATTGTCTCTTAATTTTACTATTTTATGAGCTGTTGTATTTTTTTCGCCTTTTATATCATAAAGCCAAATTTTTTCTCCATGCTGTGTAACCCTCAAGAGAGTTGCAGTTTTTGAACTACCGCTATGTTTTTGCCCGAGAATAACAATAGAACCATCTTCTGCTTCTGCTGCGTCAACTCCACTCTCATCTTCAGCCGAGCCATATTTTTTGCTCCATAGCATCTCCCCTTGTCTCGAAAATCTACTTAAATATATGTCGTTTAAGCCAAGACCTCCTTTAAAGAGATTCTCTGTGTCTGTTCTTGAAGTTGCAGACGAACCAATTATCAAAATACCACCATCGCGCAAGAGGTGAATTTTACTCATCTTGTCTTGATTTGGAGTTCCAAATATCTTATGAAATATCATATTTGCATTCGCATCGAGCCCAAGAACAACTAGTGAGCCATCAAGAGTGTTTCCACCTACTATATAGCCATTTTCAGGACTCTTAACTACTCCCAACGCCTCAGCAAATTGTGATAGTTTTATAGATTTTCTAAGTTCTATATCCGCGTAAGAATCTACTTTAATAAGGTGTATCAAAGAGCCATTAGAGTTTGATAAAGAAGCAAGATAGTCAAATGCATTTCTGTACACGCCATCATTAGGTTTATCAGTACCTTTTTTATAAGGTTTAATAAAACCAACAGCGCTCATGGAGCGGTCAAAATCTTCAGTAATATCAAGAAGTGCATTATTGAAAGGTTCATCAATTATGATAGAAAATGGTACTTGTTTTGAGTAAAGAGAGGAGATTATAGTGATAATTATTAGTAAATAGCGCATATTTCTACTTTTTAACTATTGTATAGCAAAAAATATTCCTAAAATAAATGGTAGTGAATTTAAAAGGGAGGAGTGTAAATGCCCAAAGATGGGCATTTAATTGAAAATTATCTTAAATTTTCAAATGGAGCAGTTACAACTGTGCTACGAGTTACAGTGTATGGAACTAATGCAGCAGCACGAGCTCTTTTTATAACAGTAGCAATCATGTCTTGGTGACGTTTACAGTTACCTGTTAAACGGCGAGGCATAATTTTGTATCTCTCTGAAAGTGAGAAGCGAAGAGCTCCTACATCTTTATAGTCCATGAAGTCAACTTTTGCTTCACAATATTTACAGTATCTTTTTTTATACTTTCTTCTTTCTGCCATGTTATCTCCTTGTGTTATCTAATATTCTAAAACGGTTTTATACACTCGGCTAAAGTGTAAATAACTTGCTTGGTGGCTAGACAAGCGATAAAAGTAAAGAATTATAGCATAAATTTTTTCTTAGTGTAAATAAATTGCTTTATTTGTATTCTTTTATGTGTACTTATTTACACTTTTTAATTTTATAATATCTCTTTTCTGTATAAAAGTTTTGATTTATATGGATGTATTATTGTCTGAAGTATCTAATTCAGAAATTTCATTATTTTTAGTTTGAGTCTGCATGTATTCTTAAGGGTTTATAAAACATAGCCTCCCTAAGCCCAAGCAAGTCATTACCGACCAGCTTAAACAGTTCACTAACATTTTGACTATAAATCCTATTGTAGTTTTTAATATTCCAGTTCTCGTTTACAGCTTTATCATATCGATTTGACAAAGTGACATAGATTTCATTTAATGAATTTGTATTTTGCATAGAGCAGTTGTTCTTGGCTGCGACATTTCTTATTGAGCCGTAAATAAAGTTAAATAATTGTGCGGTTGAATATCCATTATTGAGAATTTGTTTGAAAAGCGACAAAAATCTTTCTTCAATCTCTGTTTGGGTGAAACTAGGCAAGTTAAATTTTGGTGTCGTAATGCCAAAATATTCAACAGATTCATAAGCCTGAATGTCTCGTATGATTTCAAGCAACTCTTTCCCGATGGTCTCAATTTTTTCAGGATACATTAAAGCCACTAATATATTT
>CAMBTK010000016.1 GCA_945870785.1 Sulfurimonas crateris | reverse complement strand
GCTCTTTTGGCAGTTATCTTTATCGCTTATGTTTTAATTCCAAAATATTATGAGATGAGGGCAGTCACAGTTTATGAACTCCTAGAGTCACGTTATGGCAAAAGTGCGAAACAACAAGCTGGAGTTATGTTTCTAATAGGGCGAGTACTTGCTAGTGGCGCAAGGCTATACATTGGTGCCTTAGCTATCTCTATGATTTTATTTAACGATATTATTTTTGCTCATGTAGCAATCTCTATTATTATCTTGATGGTTGGAGCGCTTAGTTATACCTACTTTGGGGGTGTGCGTTCAGTTATTTTAAGTGATGTGATTCAAGCTGTAGTTTACATAAGCGCTGGGGTTGCGGTTGTGATTTATCTCTATCTCTCTTTAGAGAATATTGAGATATTTAAAACACTCAGCGAGGCTGGAAAACTAAAGTTTATAGACACTTCATTTGATGCTAACTTCAACATCATAGGGCTTCTTAGCGGATGGCTTCTTTTAAATATCGCAGCTTTTGGGCTTGATCAAGATATGACGCAAAGAGTTCTTGCATGTAAAAACAAAGATGAGGCGGCAAAAGCTCTTATCATCTCAATACTGCTTACTATTCCCGTTGTTCTGCTTTTTTTGAGTATCGGTGCTCTTCTTTATCTGTTTTATATGCAAAGCAGTGTAGCACAGAGTTTTGATGGCGAGAAGATAACAGTTTTTATGTACTACATACTAAATGAGATGCCTGAGGGGCTTAGAGGTTTGGTTACAGTAGGTGCGATTGCAGCAGCGCTCTCAAGTGCAAACTCAGTCCTTGGTGCTATGGCATCGGTTGGCGTTGAGGATTTATACAGACCTTGGAGATTGGCGCGTGGTGAGGTAGATGAGGAGCATTTTGTAAAAGCTTCAAGAGTAGCTGTGCTTATCTTTGCCCTTCTTTTATCTCTAATGGCTATGCTTAGTTACTTCTGGCAGCGATATAGTGACCTCTCCTTAATTGGCTTTGCTCTTGGGGTTATGTCGTTTGCATATACTGGTCTCTTAGGTGTCTATTTTTCAGCTATATTTACCTCTCGTGGAAACAGAACAACTGTTCTTATTGCCCTAATTATGGGCTTTATCACTGTTTTAGCACTTCAGCCATATATGTTTGGCATAACGATAGGATTTGCCTCTCAAATGGTTATAGGAACAGTTGTCTCGTTTTTGATTATGCAACTTGGAGATAGTCGTGAGTGAATTTTATATAGGTGTGATGTCTGGAACCAGTCTTGATGGGATTGATGTTGCATATTGTGAGATAGAAGATGATGCTTTTGAAGCTATATTGTGTGCTTCTTATCCATTTGATACAGAGTTAAAGAGTGATATTTTAGATGCTATAAACACTCAAACAACACTTAAAAAGATTGGTGAGATAGATACTAGACTAGGCAAGATGTACGCAGATGCACTAGAGAGATTTATAGATGAGAACGGTATCGAAGCGACTAAAGTAAGAGCTATTGGTCTGCATGGGCAAACTCTTTGGCATGAGCCTGAGAGCCAAAACCCATTCTCTATGCAGTTAGGAAATGCCAACATCATTACAGCTAGGCTAGGCATACCTGTTGTAAGTGATTTTAGGCAAAAAGATATTGCTCTTGGAGGTCAAGGAGCACCTTTTGCTCCAGCATTTCATCAATTTTTATTCTCTAAATTAGGCACGAATGTAGCCATCTTAAATATTGGCGGTATGGCAAATATCACGCTTCTCACCGAGCCTCTTATCGGCTATGACACTGGATGTGGTAATGTGCTTATGGATTATTGGATTTCACACTATAACGGAGCTTCTTACGACAAAGATGGAGAGTGGGCAAAATCTGGAACCCCAAATAGAGCTCTCTTAAGGGAGTTTCTAAGAGAGCCTTACTTTTTAAAAAGTGCCCCAAAGAGCACTGGTCGTGAGCTTTTTGGCGAAAAATGGCTTATAAAACAGCTAGGTAACTTTGCTAAAAAAAATCAAAATAGCCCTTACATAAAAGCGAGAGACATTCAAGCCACACTTCTTGAGCTAACCGTTATAAGTATCGCAAACGAGTTGAAAAAAAGTAAAACGACTCTACTTATTGGGTGTGGTGGAGGCATTTGCAATAGTCATCTCATGAAACGTTTGCAAGAAGAACTTAATGATATAAAAATAGTTTCAAGTGATGAGTATGGTGTAAGTAGCGAGTTTATGGAAGCGATGGCATTTGCTTGGCTCTCTCGTGAGAGAATCCATAAAAAATGTGTTAAAATTTCGTCCGTTAGCGGAGCGCTAAGAGATTCTATTTTAGGTGCTATTTATGAGTAAAATACAAGAGTGGTTAAGTGAGACTTCATTTAAAAACTACACTATTGAGAGTGCACTGGCAGATGCTAGTTTTAGGAAATATTACAGATTGCGAAACGGTGATAGAACTGCGATTTTAATGGACTCTTCTCAAGAGCTGGATTCACTAAAATCTTTTATCAATATAACGCTGAAACTTTGTGCTGCTGAAGTGTGTTCGCCAAAAATCTTTGAACAAAATCAAGAAGATGGTTACTTAATATTAGAAGATTTTGGAACAACCCATTATCTAGATATTTTAAATAATCAAAACTATAAAGCCTTTTATACAAAAGCTATAAATTCAATCTTAAAGATGCAAAAGACAGATAGCTCCTCACTGCCTCTTTATGATAGAGCGTTTCTTCATTTTGAGATGGATTTAATGCAGGAGTGGTACTTAGAAAAACTCTTAAAAGTAAAATTAAGCGACTCCCAAAAAGGGCTTTTAGAAAAGACGTTAGATGCTATAAGCAAGGTTGTTTTAGAACAGCCTCAGGGGGTGTTTGTTCATCGTGATTTTCACTCCAGAAACATTATGCTAAAGAGTGATAACAAGATAGGTATCATAGATTATCAAGACGCTATGAGTGGCGCTGTTACTTATGACTTGGCCTCTTTGCTAAAAGATTGCTATGTTGCTTATGACAGAAAAGAGATTAAAAAACTAGCCTTGGAGTTTCGTGATAAAAAAGGGATAAAGGTAGATGATGAAACCTTTATAAAATGGTTTGACTTTATGGGGATGCAAAGACATATCAAAGTGCTTGGAGTTTTCTCACGCTTGAGCATACGTGACAAGAAAAATGGCTATCTCAAAGATATACCTCTAACTCTGAAGTACCTCATAGATACAGCACAAAGATATGAGCAGACAAAAGAGTTTGCAAAGTTTTTGGATAGCGTAAAGGGTTAGTTTTAAACAGCAGAGCTCAAATGTCAAGGTCTATATAACTAATTTTAAAAAATAAAAAGGCAGTAATAATGAATAAAACACAAACATACATACAAGAAGATGAGATAGATTTAAGAGAACTTGCTAAGACCATATACAGATATAAAACACTCATCATATCAATCACACTAATCATCACAGCTTTTGCAACAATTTACGCTTATATACAAAAACCTATATATGAAGTAAAAGCAAATATTCAAGTTGGACATATAGGCGAAAATCTGCTTGATACTCCAAAAAACATTGAAAAAATAGTCTCAGTTGTGTTTAATGTTGAAGATAAAAAAAAGGTTGACAACTTTACATCAGAAATCACAAGCGTAAGTGTAAATAAAAATGCACCTGATTTTATAGAACTCAGAGCAGAGGGCATATCAAATGATGAAGCTCTTAAAAAGAGCAGAGAAGTTTTAGACTACCTAAAGGGTATGCACCAGAGCAAGATAGAGCAGTATCTGCTAACTACAAAAAACAAGATTGAAAACAACAATAAAGCAATAGAGCGGATTGAAAATTATGAAACGCCAAATATAAAGCATGAGATAGAGCGAATAAAATCTCAGCAAATAGCTAAGATAGATGAAAAGATAACTATGCTTTTAAAAGTAGAGCTTCCTGCGGTTGAAGAAAAACTAACAAACTATTTGCAAAAAATCTCAGAGTACAATAAAGAGACACAAAAACTGGGCAAAACCATACAAAACTCATCTAATGAAACCTCAGTAATGATATCTTCCATGCAGATTCTAAACTACCAAACTATGCTATTAAACGCTTTAAACAAAACAGAAGATCTTAAAATAGAAAAAGAGAGTATCTTAAAAGAGCGTATTCCCAACCTAGAGAGAGAAAAAAAGAACTTAAGTGATGAAAACATCAGAAATCTACAATACAAAATTGATATCGAACTTCAAGAGAGAATATCTAAACTAAGAGATGAGATAGAACTTCTAAATCTTTATTTAACTCCAAACTATGTGAAAAATCATGAGTTGGTTGGTGATTTTTATATTAGCGAACACCCTATCAAACCAAAGAAAAGATTAATAGTAACGGTTGCATTTATTAGTGCCTTTATCCTCTCTATCTTTCTTGTTTTTATGATTGATTTTTTCAAAGCACCAAAAAAAGATGAAAACAGAGTGGCATAAATATTTAAAGGTGAGAGAAGCAAATGAGAGCCATGATACTAGCAGCAGGACGCGGAGAGAGAATGCGTCCGCTCACAGACAAAATCCCAAAACCGCTTATAAAAATCCACTCCAAAGCACTTATCGTGTGGCATATAGAGAAACTTGCCTATCTTGGGTTTAGTGAGATTGTTATAAATATAGCGCACCTTGGAGATAAAATCATCTCATATTTAGGAGATGGCTCCAAATGGGGAGTTAGTCTGCTCTTCTCTGATGAGAGAGAGAGTGGTGCTCTAGAGAGCGCTGGTGGAATCATAAAAGCACTCCCCTTGCTAGGAGATGATACTTTTTTGGTCGTAAATGGAGATGTTTGGTGCGATTATGAGTTTGAGAGTGATTTTGATTTGGGGGATGATTTGGCACATCTCATTTTAGTCACAAACCCTAAGCACAATCTCGCAGGTGATTTTGGGCTTGATAAAGATAGAGCTACAAATAACGCAGATATAAAATACACCTTCTCAGGCATAGGATACTACAGTCCAAAACTCTTTAACACTCTTTATGAAGCAAAATTGCCATTAGCACCTATTCTTCGTCAAGCTATCGATAATAAGAGAGTAAGCGCTTCTGTTTATGACGGTGTATGGCACGATATTGGCACACCAGAGAGATTAAGCGTGGCAGAGGCTACTTCTCTATAAACTGTCCGCACCCTTTTACTTCAGTCCCCTTGAAGGTCTTATAATCTTGATTTCCATCTAAATATGACTGAAATCTAGCACACTCCTTGCTCTTTAGACATATCTCGTTGTTACAAGCTTTATCTACTTCCATCTCTTCTCCTCTATTTTGTTTTTTAAACTCCGCTATTATACTAAAAAAGTAAAAAACAGGGAGTTTCACACATCATGAGAAAGTTATTTTTTATCCTAGCGATACCGATTTTTCTTTTTGCTAAATATGAGAACTGCTCTTTTAAAAATAAAAATTATGAAGATATATGTAAAAAAGCAGTAAATAGCGGAGTAACCTACGAATATGCAAATGAATTTTTACTCTCATACTTTAAAACAAAAAAATTTGATGAAGTAAGCTACAAATACTTACAGCCAGAGTATATAGCACAGCATAAAAAAAATGAGAAAAGAGCAAACAACACACTTGTAAAATATATCTCTGAAATGGTTATCCACTTAAGAGAGTATGAGGAAGTGTATGATTTTGTAGAAAAAGAGTATGGAGTAAATCGCGAAATAATCGCCTCTATCTTGATAAAAGAGACAAGACTTGGAAAGATAAAACCATCACATGACGCTTTTGTAGTCTTTAACACTCTAGTGCTAAGAGTAAAACCAAACTCACTAAGAGAAAAATGGCTCCTAAATATGGGCAAAACAAATATGGTCTCAATAATTACGCACTGTTATAAAAGAGGAGTTGCACCATTAGAGTGTAATCTTCCTAGTTCGTACGCAGGAGCTATCGGGATTCCACAGTTTATGCCAAACAGTTTTGTATATGCAAAGGGTTATAAAACAGAGATTGGAGATTTGACAAAAATGGAGGATGCAATCGTATCTGTTGCAAATTTTTTACATGAAAAAGCAGAATTTACGGCTATGCTTGATTGGAGTAAAATTCCAAACATAGTTGAATTAGAGTCTAAGTGGTACGATTTTGAATTTGAAAACAGTGATGCTTCCTTTGTATATGCCAGTAGCAAAAAAGGGGATAAAATCTACAAATGTTTCACATGTGGTAATGTAGAACTAGATTATGTGCGAGAGTACACTCAAAAAATCATGAGCTATAACAACTCTTCAAACTATGCCATTGGAGTTATGCGTCTAGCTTATGAGGCACAAAGAGAGCTACTGCTTACTAAAAGCAAGTAGCTAAAAATGTGACTATTTTTTCTTCATATAAATAGTACACCAACCATCAGGGCTAATTGAACCCTCGACCATCTTGCACTCACTAGTCTCAGGCAGATAATAGATACAATCTGAACACTTTTTTCCATCTAATGGTGTCTCTTGATATCTAAATGCCTTCTTTGGTGCCTTTGCATAAAGCGGTGTCGTACTCCAAGTCACTAAACCCAACATAGCCATATACGTTATAAAACCTCTTCTTGATGAAATTTTCATAACACTATCCTTTAAAAGTAATTTTTACTCTACAAGAGAATATTCCTATTGCTCTTAAGCTATAATAAATTATTATATTTAAGTGGCTATTAAAAGATTTGTGCTATTAGTGTATGGGATTGCTTTGGCTCTATTACTCTTGTGTCATCAAAGGCATTCGCTGATTCTATACATACGAAATGTTCATACGCATCTTCTTTCATGGCACTCATTCTTGAAGTTTTTTCTATCCATGGATTCCAGACAACAACAGAGGCAGAGTTTGTGTTTTTTATATGAATCTCTCTGTTTTTATCCACTAATATTATCTCATTATTAACCTCTTGATAGACTCTGTCAACCTCTTCTTCAAAACGGATATTGCCTCCTTGAACCTCTTTTTGCCATGAGAGAGCATCAAGATATGGTTTTTTATCCAAGCCTTTTATAGCTACTTCAGAGATATGTGAAACACTGAAGTATGTGTGAAGAGCTTGAGATATTTTAAAAGCCTTATCATCCAAGTTTGTAGTTTTTAACTCCATCTTTAGCTCTTTGGAAATTGTGATTTGAAGCTCTAAGAGAAACTTATAGTTCCAAATTTTGAGTGTTTGTTCACTGTTGCTCAGTCTAAAGAGAAGAGTAGTCTCACTATCATCTATCTCATTAGCACCTACAAACTCCCACATTGTAGTTCTTGCAAAACCGTGTTGAGGCAGAGTTTTATCTTCACTAAACCCAAACCATGGCCAACACAGAGGAACACCGCCACGAATTGCTCTGCCTTGCTCAAAATCGCTAATCTCACTAAGCCACAAAATAGCCTCTTGCCCAACTCTTTGATACTCAAAGAGATGCGCACCTTGAAGCGCTACTTTTGCTGTTGCAGAGCTGTTTTGAACCTCTATATACTCAAATCCATTAGAGAGTTTTTTATGCGTTATCACTGTTTTTCCAAGATGAGATTTTATGTCCTGCGACAGCATAATAGAGTATAAAAGCATAAGAGAGTATGCCAAGGAGATATGCTGTTTGCATATTTGAGACCAGCTGGGCAATTTTTCCAAAAAGAAGCGGAAGAAGCGCTCCTCCCGCTATTGACATGATAAGCAGTGCGCTCCCCCTTGGAGTATGTTTGCCAAGTCCATCAAGCGCTAATGGCCAGATAGTCGGCCATACAAGAGCATTTGCAAAACCTAAAAGTGCAACAAATGTTATAGTATCTGGAAGAGTCCTAACTCCACTCCACCCCCATAAAATCTCAGATAAGGCATGAGAAGTTGATGATGAAAATACAACACCGAGTAAAAACAAAATACCAAAGAGGGCGGAGCCTACAAGCGCGGTTTTTTGTGAGATATATTTAGGTATAAAAATAATTCCCGCTATATATCCAAGCACCATAAAAAACATAGTAAAAGAGGTAAGAGTGCTATAACTCTCAACTCCAATACTTTGCGCATAAAGAGCTATCGTATCTCCTGCGATAACCTCTATACCGACATAAAAAAAGAGAGCGATTGAGCCTAAAATAAGGCGTGGAAATTCAAATATAGAACTTTTTTCACCACTTGAAGCATCATCTTTTATTGTGAGATTTTCTAGTGATGAGCGCTTGATAAGAACAATAAGAGCTACCAATATAAGCGCCATAACAATATATGGAACTATAAGTTTTTGGGCAAGAGCATCTCTTGAAGCTTCGCTCATCACATCTTGTGTACCAACATCCAAAAAGAGCAAAGCGCTAAAGACGATAGGCGCCAAAACTCCAGCACTTTTGTTTATGATTCCCATTATGCTTATTCGCATAGCCGCACTCTCTACTGGACCCAGATAAACGATATATGGATTTGAAGCGCTTTGAAGGATTGTAAGCCCTGTTCCTAAGGTAAAGAGCGCGATTAAAAAGATGATAAATTCAGCACTTAGCGCTGCTGGTATAAAAAGAAGAGCGCCAAGCGCCATCACTCCAAGTCCTAAAGCCATGCCATCTTTATAGCCAGTTTTTTCCAAAACATACGCCATAGGAAGAGCCATCACAGTATATGAGATATAAAAAGCAAATGTTACAAAGAGTGCTTCAAACTCATTAAGCTCACATACTATTTTTAAAAATGGGATTAAAGAGCCGTTTAACCACGTTACAAAGCCAAAGATAAAGAAGAGAGTACCCATGATAAACATAGGCATAAACGAGCTTTTAGTAGACATTTTTTAGACTATCAAGATAGTGTGCTACAGCGTCTTCATCATTTGTATGTTCTAGCACAATCTTTGCTAATTTTTTTACACCATCTTGTGCATTTGCTACGGCAACAGAAGTTCCAGCAATCTCAAACATTCCAACGTCATTGAAGTTATCACCAAATACTGTTAATTTATTTAAGTCAAAACCCATATGTTCACTCACACTTCTTATCCCGTGAGACTTATCTGCATCTTTATGTAAGATAGTTAAAAAGTAGCATCCAACGTAAGCTTCTGGAGCCAGTATATACTTAAATATATTGCCAAAGATTGCTTCTAAGTGTTTTGCCAACTCTCTAAGAAGTACCTCATCGCCAAAATAGACGATTTTAAAGTTCTCTTGCATCGCTCTGATATCTCTGCACTCGCTTAAGTTATCATCACCTTTATATCTCGATAGTACACTTTTTTGGTGCTCATTTAACGTGCTTGAGTATAAAAATGCCTCATTTAGGTTTTTATCTCTTAATGCTAAAACAAAAGGGTAGATTCCAAACTTTGCACCCTCATCTATAATGGCATCTCCTGCGTCTTTTGCTATAAATTTTGAATCTATTATCTTTTTATCTACAGTTGCAATTAACGCACCATCTAGAAGTATCATCGGAGCATTTATCTCTACATCACGTAAAAACTGCACTGTTTTTTTATATGTTCTAGCTGTTGCTATGGTTGCGATAGAGCCCTGCGCCATAGCGTTCCATCTGCTTTTAGTAAAATCGCTGAGGCTTAAATCAGTTCGTAAAAAAGTGTGGTCCAAATCAGTAATATATATATTTTTCATCATCTTAAAACTTTAAACTGCATGTAGCCATTTTTTCAACAAGCAGTCTAGCTACCTCAACTTTGTCATCAACCATAGATGTTATCTCCAAATCTTCAAGATTATTTATATCTTCCATTGTGGAAACTTTTACAATCAGATTTACATGTTTTGTATGTTTTAGTATCGCTTCGCAAATCGCTCTTTTTTTCTCTATATTATCAAGCGTTACGATTACACCAGCAGAGCCCTCAGCGTGAAGAGCCTCAAGAAGAGAGTGTTTTGACATATCTCCAAGATATGCCTCTTTTTTGTCTGCTAGAGCCTCTTGAACATGTTTTGGGTTGTTATCGATTATGACATAGTGAGCATCTATCTTATCGAGGTACTGTGCTACAAACTTTCCTGTAATACTGTATCCGCAAACTATTACATGATTTTGTCTTGATGTAAAGGCAGAAGTTTTAAGTCCAAGATACTCATAATTTGTCAGATAGCTTACAAATCTATTTATTTTTGAGATAAAAAATGGAGTAATTACCATCGAAAAGATTACTATAAGAACAAAAAGCGACTCCAACTCTTTATTTAAGAGTCCGCCCATACTTGCAACGGCAAAAATTACAAAAGAGAACTCTCCAACCTGAGAGATAGCAAGTGCAGTTTTTAGGGAGCGTGAATGTGAAGAGGTAAGGCGCAAAATAAGATAGGTAACAGCTGTTTTTAAAATCATAACAAGTGCAAACAGACCAGCGATTGTTCCAAAATTAGCTATAAAAAACAGTACATCTATCTTCATACCCACAACAATGAAAAATGTACCAAGTAAAATATCCTTAAATGGCCCTATATCTGATTCTACTTTGTGATGGTATTTTGTCTCGGCTATAATCATACCTGCAACAAAAGCCCCAAGAGAGTATGTAAAGCCCATATATGAGGCTAAAAGAGCCGCGCTCACAACTATAAAAAGAACAGAGCCCATAAAAAGCTCATCTACTTCACTTGAAGCGGAGAAGTGCAGAAGCCATGTCATAACTCTTCTACCAACTATAAACATAAGACCAATAACCAGCACAGCACTTATAGCAGTATCTCTTAAGATTATAAGCACACTCTGATCTTCATTACTTGTTAAAAACCCTAAAAGAATCAAGATAGGGATAACTGCAATATCTTGAAAAATAAGTATCCCAGTTGCTTGTTGTCCATATGGACTATGAATCTCTTTTGAGCTCTTTAGATAGCTAAGAACAACAGCGGTAGAAGAGAGGGCAAATGCCAAAGATAGGATAAGTGCTGAGATTGAATCCAATGAAAAAAGATAGTGACTAACTGCATAAACTATAAGAGTTGTAAAAGCTACTTGCAAGGAACCATTTAAAAATATCTCTTTTTTCATGCTGTACATTCTTGCAAGAGAGATTTCAAGCCCTATTGTAAACATCAAAAAAACTATACCAAACTCACCAATATGCTCAAGCGTAGAAGAGTCATTCATATGTCTTAAATCAAATAAATATACAATTACTGTGCCAGTAAAGATATAACCAATTATCTGTGAAATACCAAAACGTTTTAAAATTAGGTTGAGTATAGTTGAGACACCAAGTGCCATAACTATATATAGAAGTGTTGAATCCATGAAAATCTTTCAGATATTTTTTATAGTTTTTATTTACACCATAATGAGGTTAAAATTATAGCTAAATAACCTTTTTGTATGGGTCCCTTTATTCTTAATTTTAAGAGATACTACACTATAATTGCCACTTTAATTGACATTTTGGAGCTATTTTATGACTAAATATATTTTTGTAACAGGTGGTGTTTTAAGTTCTCTTGGAAAAGGGATTACAGCTGCTAGTATTGGCACTCTGCTTAAGCACTCGGGCATACAAGTAGGCATGTTAAAAATAGACCCATACATAAATGTTGATCCTGGGACTATGAGCCCGCTAGAACACGGTGAGGTTTTTGTCACAAAAGATGGAGCTGAAACCGACCTAGATATAGGAAACTATGAAAGATTTTTAGATACTTCATACTTAAAATCAAGCAACTTTACCACAGGACAAGTCTACTCATCGGTAATTGAGAGAGAGCGCGCAGGTGGATATTTGGGACAGACTATTCAAGTTATTCCTCATATCGTTGGCGAGATTGTAAAGCGCATAAAAGAGGCTGGAGAGGGTCACGATATACTTATAGTAGAACTTGGCGGGACTGTTGGAGACATTGAAGGACTTCCTTTTATGGAGGCGATTCGCCAGATGAAACATGATGATGAAGTTGAGGGAACTTTCTTTGTGCATGTAACGCTTATCCCTTTCATTAAAGCAGCTGGAGAGCTAAAGAGTAAGCCTACACAGCACTCTGTTCAAGAGCTTCGCCGTATCGGTATAACTCCGCAAATGATAATTGCAAGAAGCGAAAACGCACTTCCTAAAACATTTAAGAAAAAACTGGCAATGAGCTGCGATGTATCTTCAGATAGCGTAATTGAAGCACTTGACGCGGCTAGTATCTATGATGTACCTATCTCATTTTTAAGACAAAATATCTTAAAGCCCATATCAAAAGAGTTGGGGCTAGGTGAACTCAATCCAAATATGGAAGAGTGGGACTCTCTTGTAAAGAAGATAGTTCAACCAAAAGATCGCGTTGTTGTTGGTTTTGTAGGGAAATATCTTGAACTAAAAGAGGCTTACAAATCTCTAACTGAAGCTCTTATCCATGCAGGAGCGCATCTTGATACTCGTGTTGAGATTCACTGGGTTGATAGTGAGAAGATAGAAGAGAGAGGAGCAGAAGCACTTCTGGGCGACTGTGACTCTGTTTTAGTTGCTGGTGGATTTGGAAATCGTGGTGTTGAGGGCAAAATTAAAGCAATTGAGTATGCAAGAGTAAATAAAATTCCTTATCTTGGTATCTGTCTTGGTATGCAATTAACACTTGTAGAGTATGCAAGAAATGTACTTGGATATGAGGGTGCAAACTCAGTTGAGTTTGATGAAAATACTCCATATCCTATGATTTATCTAATAGACAACTTCTTAGATCAAAGCGGAAACAAACAGCTCCGTACTCACAAATCTCCAATGGGCGGAACGCTAAGACTTGGAGAATATCCATGTGATACGCTTGAGGGCTCTATCATACGAAAAGCATATCATGGAGAAAAAACCATATATGAGAGACATCGCCATAGATATGAAGCAAACCCAACTTACCGCAAAGCACTTGAAGATGCTGGTATGATTGTTACAGGGGAATCTGATGGGCTCATAGAAACTGTTGAGATAAAAGATCATCCATGGTTCCTAGGTGTTCAGTTTCATCCAGAGTTTACATCAAGACTGCAAACTCCAAATCCTTCAATCCTTGCATTTGTTGAAGCAACATTAGCTATATCTCAAGAAGAGTAGTACATTTTTAAAATGTCTCTTTTTCTAAAGAAACTTCGTTTTGATGATGTTCCTACTCTTAGCAAAAGCTCTATCTTTGAACTTCTTAGCCAAAGATTTCAGAGCCAAGAGAAGAAGCTCTCTCACATCCCAGATCCATCACTTTTAAATGACGCGCCAAAAGCTGCAAAGAAAATAGCAGACGCCATAAGAGAGAAGAAAAAAATAACTCTTGTTGGAGATTATGATGTAGACGGTGTAAGTGCTACTGCTATCATGGTTGATTTTTTTAGACAAATTCCATACCCTCTTGAAGCCATTATACCAAACCGATTTAGCGATGGTTATGGTGTTAGCCCAAATGTTTTAAAACGTATAGATTCGGACTTAATAATAACTGTAGACAATGGAATAACAGCAATAGAAGCAGCAGATATTTGCGCACAAAGAGGCATCGAGTTAATCATTACAGACCATCATACACCACTTGACACTCTCCCTTGTGCCTATGCGATAGTAAATCCAAAACTCTCAACATGCAACTACCCATTTCAGGAGATATGCGGTGCTCAAGTTGCATGGCTACTTTTAGCACTGCTAAAAAAAGAGCTAAAGCTAAACATAGATATGAGAGCTTTTTTAGACATTCTTTGTATCGCAATAATCGCTGATATAATGCCTCTAACAGATATAAATAGACCTCTTGTAAAAGAGGGATTAAAAGTTTTAATGAGTTCAAACAGAGCCTCATCTATCATCATAAGAGACTTTTTAAATAAAAAAATTATCTCATCTGAAGATATAGCTTTTCAGATAGCACCTCGTATAAACTCAGCAGGAAGATTGGAAGATGCCTCAATTGCATTAAAATTTTTTACAGCGCAAACTATAAATGAAGCTTATGCACAGTTTGAGATTTTAAACTCACTAAATGAGTCAAGACGTGAACTTGAAGCAGAAGCAACAAAAGAGGCTCTAAGCGTTGCAAATGGAGATGACAAGGTTATAGTTGTAGCAAAAGAGCTGTGGCATGAAGGAGTTGTCGGAATAGTAGCAGCAAGAGTCGCAGAGTACTACTCAAGACCAACTATTGTTTTAAGTCTCGAGAATGGAGTTGCCAAAGGCAGTGCAAGAAGTATTGGAAATGTAAATATCCACAAACTCATAGAGCAAAATTCTCACTACTTAACAAAATTTGGCGGTCACAAGATGGCGGCTGGATTGGCTCTTGAAGAGAAACATATAGAAGCATTCAGAGTTGCCATAAATGAGAGTGCTTCAAAACTAAACCCTGATGATTTTTTATCACTTGAAGCAGTCATGGGGGTAGTTCCCAGCGACCAGATAGACCTAGAACTTTTAACTCTGCTTGAGAGTTTTGAGCCATATGGTGAAGCAAATACACGCCCACTTTTCTTGATAAGAGATGCTTTAATAGTTGAAGTAAAAACTTTTGGAAAAGATGGCTCTCACTCAAAAGTAAAAATCAGACAAAAAAATGATGAAACTACTGCACTTGAGTTGATACAATTTAAAAAAGTTTTGACTCTATCGACTTCAGACAAACTTACATGTAGTTATCGAGTAGTTAAAAATGAGTTTAATTCTAAAATATCAGCACAACTTATAATAGATAAAATTTATTAAACAATTTATACCATAATTATAAAATATTGATATTTGATTTATTATGTTAAAAAGAGTTATATTAATGTGATATTCGAGTAGCTTATTATAAATAAAATGAATAATTATTAATCTAAAAAATTAAGTAAAAAAATGATACATAAACAGATTTTATGGACTCAATCGTATATAAATATAGCATTTTTAAAACTTTCTTAAGCCACAAACTTGTAGAATTGACAACTCTATCATAAAAAGGAAAGTGCATGAAAAATAACAAGATCTTAGAAGAGATTTTAAACGAAGTTGATAAGCATCCAGAGATTATGTCTCGTCGTGACGCTCTTAAGTATTTAACGGTATCACCACTAGCTGCATCATTAATGGCGAGTGCTACTGTTGGCGCTGCAACTGCATCTGCATCTGCGGACGTTAAGGGTAAAATAGTAATACTTGGTGGTGGTTTAGCTGGTATGAGTACTGCTGCTCGCCTTAACAACACTATCTCAAACGCAGATATTACAGTAATTGAGCCAGATCCAATCTCTGTTTCATATCAACCAGGACAAACTTTAGTTGCGTCTGGTGTTTGGAAAATAGATGATATCGTTTATAAAAGAGACGATTTTGTTCCAAGTGGCGTTAAGCTAATCAAAGGAACTGTAACTTCAGTTGATCCTGAAAACAACAAAGTAGTTGTTGATGGAAGCCAAGAAGTATCTTATGATCAACTTATCGTTGCTGCTGGTGCAAACCTTAACTATGCTGCTATCCAAGGTATAGAAGGCGAAATTACATCTTCTGGAAAAGATAATGCAGCTACAAAACAGACTATCACAAAAAATGGTCTACACTCTCTATATTTCCAAGATGGTGCAGTAGCAACATGGGATGGTATTCAAGAACTTATTTCAAAAGCAAAAGCTCATACGGGTTCTGAAAAAATTCAAGCACTCTTTACTAACCCAAGAGGTGCTATCAAATGTGGTGGTGCTCCACTTAAAATCATGTATTTAACACATGCTCGTCTTGTAGAAGCTGGTGTTCGTGACAAAGTTGAACTTACTTTCAATACTAACAATGGCGCTTTATTTGGTATTCCAGATTATAACGCTCCAATTGTTAAACAATTTGAAACAAGAGGCTTTATAGCTAACTATAAGCATAACCTAGTAGCAGTAGATACAGCTACTAAAACAGCAACATTTAACAAATGGCGTATGGAAAAACAACAATTTGAAGATGAAATGGGTGAGCCAATTTTCAAAGAAGTTGAAGTTAGTGAGCCAGTTGAATTTAAATATGACTTTATGCACGTTGCTCCTCCGATGAAATCTCCAGATGTTGTAGGCAAATCAAAAATCGGCTCTGGTGGCTGGGTTGCTGTAAACAAAGAGACTCTTCAATCTTCATTCTTCCCTAATATTTGGGCAGTAGGCGATTGTGCTGGTGTTCCAATGGGTAAAACTGGTGGTTCAGCTCGTAAGCAATACAAAGTTATTGTTGAAAACGTAGTTGCAGCAATGGGTGCAAAAGAACTAACAGCTAAATATGATGGATACACTGTTTGTCCACTTATCACAGGTCTTGGTACTGTTATGCTTGCAGAGTTTAACTGGAGTAAAAAACCAACTCCTTCATTCCCTCTAGACCCAACTCAAGAGAGATGGATTATGTGGTTATTAAAAGTTTATCTTCTTAAGCCGATGACTATCCACGGTATGCTTTCAGGTAGAGCGTAACCAACCTTCTTCTTTTTTCCCTCATCTTGAGGGAAATTACTTCACATTCTTGCAATTTTAAATTAAAAAAAGTATAATTATTTTGTGATAATTTTATCAAAAAAATTAATTAGGAGATATCAATGAGAAAAATAAGTTTAATAATTGCAATGATTGTTACATTTTCTTTATCGTTACACGCATTTACATTAGGAAAGCTCGGTAATTTCGAGTTTAAAAAAGTTACTAAAAATGTATGGATTATGCATGGTCCTCCAATGAACCCAAGTGTTGAAAATGAGGGTTTTATGAACAATCCATCATTTGTAGAGGGTGAGCATGGAACTATCGTAATTGATCCAGGCGGAAACTACAATGTAGGTAAAAAGATTGTAGCTGAATATAAAAAAGCTACAAACAAACCTGTACTTGCTATCCTAAATACTCACAAGCATGGAGACCACTGGTTTGCTGGTAAAGCATTTCAAGAGGCATTTCCAGATGCACAGAGTTATGCGCACCCAAACATGATTAAAGCATCAAAAGATGGTGAAGCTAGAGTATGGTACAACATATTAGAAGGCCTATCTAAAAATCTAAAAGGCACTGACGGACCTTTTGCTTTCCCTACTAAAGTTTTAAAAGATGGTGATGTTCTTAAAATTGATGGACAAACTTTTAAAGTTTTTCATCCTGAACGTGCACACACTGATACAGACATCCTGATAGAACATACTGAGTCTAATACATTGTGGCTCGGCGATAACCTAATGGATTGTCGTCTTGGCGGTATGGATGAGAGTTCTAGTGTATTTGGAAATATCGAGCTTCTTGAAGATATACTTGCACAAAGAAAAGGTTACAAAAAATATGACCTTTATGTTCCAGGGCATGGTCCTTCAGGCGAAATGCATAAAACTATTGATCCGTTCTTAAACTATTTTACAGTTGTTCTAAAATGGGCAAAAAAAGGTTATGCTGATGGTAAAGAGAGTTATGAAATTAAACCAGAAGTATCTGCCGAGTTAAAAGATTACCATGATTGGGATGAGTTTGATCGCCAAATGGGAAAACACCTAATGAAAGCTTACTCTGAAGTAGAAGCTAAAGATTTCTAAAAAATTAAGCCATTTTTATGGCTTAATTTAACTCTCTCACTCAATATTCAGTTCAAATACTACATATTTTATCTATAATATTTAATGCTTAAAATATATGAATGCCTAAGTGCAAAATCTGATATTGTTGCGCTTAAAGCCCTAGATGACTCATTTGTAGCTTACTGTACAAAACTTCATGGCATAAAAATATTTGATACTGATGGGTGTGATATTAAAAGAAGCATAGCTAATGGCTATCTTAATTCAACCGCTACCGCTTATGCTTTTAGCCCAAATTCTCAATACTTCTCATTTGCTGCCTCTACCTTTATATATATCATTGACATAGAGAGCAAAAATATAGTCCAATCGATTCAAACATACGATGAAGAGATAGAGATAATAAGCTTTGATCCCTCTTCAACGTATATAATTGCTGGAACAAAAAATGGAAGAGTCCTTCAGTATAGAGCAGATCAGGCAAACTTGCTCTCAAGACTCTGCTCTTTTCCACACAAAAGAGAAGAGCTTGGTTCTAAAGCAAAAGAGTATACAAACTTTGTAAGTGCTTTTGCTTTTTATAAAAATCAGTTTGCATGCAGCGGATATGGTGGCGCTATTTTTATTATTGACATTAATACTCAAACAAATATAGATGTCCTAACACACAACAAAAGTCGCCTTGATGCTTTGTGCTTTTTAGATGAAAATAGACTAGTATGTGGAAACAGTGATGGTACTATCAGTATAGTGTTTCTAAATAATCCACATAATTATAAAATTATAAGAACCGCTATTACTGGCATACAACAGCTAATAATTATGTCAAACCCTGATTATCTTATGGTAGTTGGCAAATCAAAAACTATAATGATTATAGATACAAAAAACTATAAAATTACTCATAGTAAATATATAGAATTTGAATCTCAAGTACAAAGAGTGGATATTGTTAACGACAGCTCATTAATAGCTGCTCTTTATGATAACACGATAGTAAGTGTTGAGCTACCAGGCATCGCAAAACTAAAATCTCTTATTCTTCATAATTCACTAGAAAAAGCATTTGAACTTATAGCAAAAGAGCCTATGTTACATGCTTCAAAAGAGCATAAAATGCTTGAAGAGAGATTTCAAACAAGTTACGAAAACGCAACAAAAGCACTTATTAACCAAAACATCGCCCTTGCTTCTCAAATCCTTGATGTCTATAAAAATGTAAAATCTAAACAACAAAAGATTAAAGAGCTCTTCGATGCTTTTAAAAATTATCTTAGATTTCAAGCTCTATTTTTAGAAAAAAAGTACCCTCTCGCTTATGCTATGTGCTCAAAATTTGAACCACTAAAAAATACACTTCAGTATCAAAAAATGGAGCAGGTATTTAAAATAGCCTTTTTAAATGCTCAAAGACATATTATGCAAAATAATATCCAAGGCGCGAAGGCACTGCTTAGCCAATACAGCACTGTGCTTTCAAAAAAACCTCTGATAAATCTACTTCTTACACAAAACAAAGAGTTCGTATCGCTTTTAAAAGCTATTCAAAAAAAAGACTTTAACACTATAAACCAACTAATAAGCATGAATGAACTCTTTAAAGAGATTCCAAACTATATTGCAATGAATAATCAAATAAGAGAGACTCTTGATGATGTACAGGCGGCTATAAAAAAAGGAAGCGTTGAAGATGCAAAAAAACTTCTTCTCTCTCTTGAGGGTATAGATAAAATTCAAGATGAACTAGAAGATCTTCATAAAAAATGCAGATATATGCAAGTTTTACAAAAAGCTTATGATGATAGTAATTTTATAGAGTGCTATGAAATTTTAGATTTGCATAAATATCTAAAAACAGTGGAGCTCGGGGTTCTTTTAGAAAATCACTGGTCAAAACTTATGCAAAAATGTGAAGAGTATGCTCTTAACGGAAATATAAAATATATTAAAAAAACTCTTGGAGAGTTAATTTCTCTGCACAGCAGACGCAATAAAATTGGTGATTTATTAAGAGTCAGCTTTCATGTAAGAATCCAAAAACTTTTTGAGAAAAAAGATTTTAAAGGCTCAGAAGCAATCATCTATACCTATATAGATATTTTTGGGATAGATAGTGAAATAGCTCATTTGATGAAAGATTTTGAGAAGATTTCAACGCATAAACTTGCGATAACAGAGGTTCAATCACAAAGACCAAGAAGAGATAGCTGGAGAGATTTTGATATTATTATGAAAGATTCATAAGCCCTAAGAGCGTCTCTATTGATTCATTAAAATCACTCTGAGATGATGAGTTTTGCATCAAAAATTTCTCCATGTTACCCTTTTTACTAATAGCTTCATCAAGCTCAGGATCACTGCCTTTTGTGTAGGCACCTATTCTTATGAGAACTTCATTCTCTTTTAAAAGCGTGTATAAGCGTCTAAATTTTTGTACTGCCCTTAGGTGTTCTGGCGTGATTATATCGTTCATAACCCTTGAAGCAGAGTTTAGTATATGCACTGGAGGATAGATTCCAAAGTCTGTCATCTCACGAGATAAAACTATGTGTCCATCTAAGATAGAGCGTGACTGATCTGCGATGGGGTCTCCCATATCATCTCCCTCTATTAAAACTGTAAAAAATGCTGTTATAGAGCCTTTGCCCTCCTCTTTTCCAGCACGTTCCATTAGTTGTGGAAGCAGTGTTAGTGATGATGGCGGATACCCTTTTGAGGTTGGAGGTTCACCAAGCGCTAAACCTATCTCCCTTTGAGCCATAGCAAATCTAGTAACAGAGTCCATGATAAAGAGCACGTCCAAGCCTTGGTCTTTAAAAAATTCTGCAACGCTCATGGCAGCAAACGCCCCATACTTTCTCATAAGAGGCGAATCATCAGAAGTTGCCACTACTATAACTGTATTTTCTAGATTTCCGCCGAGATTTTTCTCAATAAACTCTGGAACTTCTCTACCACGCTCTCCAATAAGTGCTACAACCTTTATGGGAGCATTTGCACCACGCACAATCATTCCCATTAGAGTAGATTTTCCAACCCCACTCCCAGCAAAAATACCTAGTTTTTGACCTTTTCCACACGTTAAAAGCCCATCAATACTCTTTACGCCAACACTAAAAACTTCATCAATCATACCACGCTTCATAGCAGCAATTGGGGCTTTTATGATAGGAGAGAGTTTTGAACTGTTCACACTTCCTTTTCCATCAATTGGACGCATAAAAGGGTCTACAACACGCCCCAAAAGAGATGAGCTTACTGGTATGTTTAACCCTGTTTGATCTAAAAAAACTCTATCTCCTGAGCGAAATCCCTCAACAAAACTAAATGGCGTTATAAAAAAAGTAGACCCATCTATCTCTGTAACCATTCCGATGGTCTCTTGAGCGCTTTCGTTTGAGATAATTTTTACTATGTCGCTGATGCTCACACTAAGCCCGCGCGCAGTAATAACCGTTGCATTTATCTTGACAACTTCCCCAAATGCAACAGAGTATTTTTTATTTGAGATTTTATTTTTTATAAGTGAGAGAGGCATTAAATATCTCCCAGAATTGCTAAGCGCTTAATAACGTGAGCCATTAGGCGAATTTATCAAAGAGAAAAACTCACTTCTTGTTTTTTCATCTTTTTTAAATAATCCGCGAAGGGCTGAAGATGTAGTAGTTGAGTTGATTTTCTCAACCCCTCTCATCTCCATGCACATGTGTCTTGCCTGAACTACAACTGCTACACCTTTTGGCTTAATAGTATTCATAATAGCATCAGCAATCTGCTCTGTAAGTTGCTCTTGAATCTGCATACGACGAGCAAAAACATTAACAACACGAGGTATTTTTGATAATCCTACAACCTTGCCATCTGGAATATACGCTACATGCACACGCCCAATGATTGGCAGGAGATGATGCTCACACGTAGAGTAAAATTCAATATCTTTTAGAAGCACCATCTCATCATTTGAACTTGTAAAAAGAGCAGCGCTTAATATCTCTTCTGGGTCCTCTTTATAACCGCCGAAGATAAACTCGTAAGCCTTCTTAACCCTTTGAGGAGTTTTTAGAAGTCCTTCTCTATCTGGATTTTCCCCGACATGAAGCATCATAGATTTTACTGCATCTTCAAATTGTATATCTTGTTTTTCTGACAAAACTATGCCTTTAGTATATTTTTTATAAGTGATAGAGTATCAAGAAATAGCTGAGAAAATGATGTATTTATAAATATGATTTTATTTATTGCGGAATAACTTTTAGAAGGCGCAACAGATACTAATATGTATCTGTTGCGTAGCTAATTACATCACAAAGATATGAGGAACAATTAGCGGGTATTTTTTCATTTTTCTATAGATATGCTTTCTAACAACTTGGCGGAGGTCATTTTCTAATGCTCTTGGGTTTTCGATAAGCCCCTCTTTTATGTTAGTTAAGAAAAGTTCTAAAACATCTTCCATCTCTTTGGCGAATGCTTTATCTTGCTTATCTGCTACAAGCCCAAATGATGTTACAAGTGGTTTAGATAGCATAGTAGAGTGTTGTCCATCTATCTGCGCAACTATCATAACGATACCATCAAGTGCAAGTTTTTGACGATCTATTACAATATCATCATCTATCTTATGGTTATTTTGATTGTCAATATATGTTTTTCCTGTTCTTACAGTTTTTACTTTTCTCATATATTTTGGAGCAATTTCAACAGTATCACCATCGTTCATGATGTAGATATTTCTCTCTGGAACGCCACACATCATCGCTGTCTCTTTATGCTTCATAACATGGTTATACTCACCGTGGATTGGTAAAAAGAACTTAGGATTTACAAGACGCAGCATAAGCTTTTGCTCTTCTATAGAAGCATGTCCAGATACATGGATATCTCTATCATTTGCTACTTTTGCACCAGCACGTTGCAAGTGGTTAAGCATCCCTGAAATAGAGCCTTCATTACCTGGTATAGCACGAGATGAAAGAACAATCAAGTCAGTAGGTTTGATCTTTACATGTCTGTGTTCGCCTATTGACATTCTAAATAATGCAGAACTAGGCTCTCCTTGAGAACCTGTTGTAACAATCAAAATCTCTTTATCATTCATAGAAGCAATTTGTTCTGGTTCAACAAAAATATTTTTTGGAAGTTTTATATAGTCATACTGCATTGCAACTTCAATATTTCTCTCCATTGAACGTCCAATTACACAAACCTTTCTTCCATATTTAACGCCATACTGAATAGCTTGGTAAACACGGTGAATATTTGAACTAAATGTAGAGAGTATTACTCTTCCTTCAGCTTTTGAAAATACTCTATCAAGAGCAGGAGCAACACTTAGCTCTGAAGGAGTTGGAGCTGTATTGTAAGAGTTTGTAGAGTCACTTAAAAGACATAAAACTCCTTTATCTCCATAATAAGCAAGTCTATGTAAATCAGCTGTATAGCCATCAACTGGTGTATGATCTATCTTAAAGTCTCCAGTATGAATAACTGTTCCAGCACTTGTTGTAATTGCTAAAGAAGATGAATCAATGATAGAGTGTGTCATATGCATCCACTCTATCTCAAAATCATTACCTACTTTATATATTTTTCTCTTCTCAATAGGGTTAAAATATTGTTTAAACTCTTTTATATGATGCTCATCAAACTTACCTGCAATCATTGCAAGTGGAAGTGGAGAGCCATAAATTGGGAACTGCATCTCTTTAAAAAGGTACGGCATCGCACCGATATGGTCTTCGTGAGCGTGAGTTATAATTACCGCTTTAATCTTATCTTTTATCTCGCGAATATATGTAAAATCTGGTACTAATATATCAACACCGTGCATATCTTCATCTGGAAAACTCATACCAACGTCTACAAGTATCGCCTCATTTTGAGTCTCAAATATAGTTATATTTCCGCCGATTTCACCAAGTCCGCCTAGCGGGGTAATACGAATTTTTTCTTTTGAATTCAGATCTAATTTATAATGAGGATTCAGTCTCTGCTTGTGAGCTTCTTGATTAAGTTCTACAAATGCTCTAAGATTTTCATCGACTGGCAAACTTTGACGACGGCGCCCTTTTGAGCCACCTTTATTTTTATTAAAAGCATTTGCATTAGTTGCTGCTGCTGGTTTGTTGGCATTTTGGTTATTTGGCCTACTACTATCATTGTTATATTTTTTGTTATTGTTATATTGTTTACGATTTTCTTGAGAAGCGTCTTTTACGCTTTGTTCATTCTCTTGTTCCATCCAAACTCCTTGTTAATTTATAGAGTTGGTGATAGTCATTTGTAGAGACTTGATGGGGACGAATCGTTTGTGCAAGAGATAGCTTAAGAAAAGCTTCTTGAAGTATACTTTTTTCATACTTGGATGATAGATTTTTCATAAGAGTTTTTCTAGGCTGCGTAAATGCAACTCTAAGCATATCCTCGAAATCCTTATCGCTTCTATCACTATTTTTTTGTATTAAAAAAACAGCAGAATTAATTTTTGGCTGTGGCTCAAATGCGCTTGGCGGAACTATCACAACTATATGTGCTTCTCCTACACTCTGAGTTATTACACTCAAAGAACCAAACACTCTATCACCTTCGTGAGCACAAAATTTTTCTGCTACCTCGAGCTGTACCATTACAAGTATGTTTTTACATTTTGGATCTGCGAGGGCTTTTAGAATTATGTTAGTCGCTATATAGTATGGCAAATTTGCCACCAAATCATACGACTCTTCTATAAGTTCACTCTTCCAAGCAGTGAGTACATCCCCACAATGTATGTGGAGCTGCTTGGTTGCGATCTCTTTTTCAAACTTAGTTTGTAACACTTTACACAAATCGGTATCGACCTCAAAAGCATCTACACTTTTGACATCTACTAAAAATTTAGTTAAATCACCTAAGCCAGGTCCAATCTCTACGATTTTATTATCGTTGTTGGGCATCGCTTCGATTATTTTTCGTAAAACGCTCTCATCTTTTAAAAAATTCTGCCCGAATTTCTTTTTAGCTACTATGTTTTCCATTGGCTTGCATTTTATACTAATTTTGCTTATATTTAGTTAATTTTGTCGTAAAATTTATATATTTGCCATTTTCTTCTATTTTAGAACAAACTGCTCTATGTTTCACATGAAACATTTAACCTCTTTATGTATAACTTAATCAAAAAGTAAATATAAGGCAGGGGGTGTATAATTCCACTATATTATAAAAGGTGTAGCTCTTGAACTATTTTGCTAAAAGAATCATCCCATGTCTTGATGTAAAAGATGGACGCGTTGTTAAAGGTGTAAATTTTGTAGGACTTAAAGATGCTGGAGATCCAGTAGAAGTTGCAAAGCGATACAACCAAGAAGGCGCTGATGAAATCACTTTTTTAGACATTACTGCTTCAAGTGACAATCGTGATACTATAGTTGATATAGTTGCGCAAGTTGCTCGCGAGATTTTCATACCTCTTACTGTTGGTGGAGGAATAAGAAAACTAGAAGATATCTACAGACTTTTAAATGTTGGATGCGATAAGGTAAGTGTAAATTCTGCTGCTATACAAAGACCACAGCTTATAGATGAAGGTGCAAAAAGATTTGGCTCACAGTGTATTGTAACTGCAATAGATGTTAAAAAAACAGGCGATAGATATAATGTATATCTCAATGGCGGAAGAGTTGACACTGGTATTGATGCGGTTGAATGGGCAAAAGAAGTAGTAGAACGTGGAAGTGGAGAGATACTTTTAACTTCAATGGATGCTGATGGAACAAAAGCTGGATTTGAGCTAAACATAACCGAGCAAATCAGCAGGGCTGTAAATGTTCCTGTTATTGCAAGTGGTGGCGCTGGAACGATGGAACATATAAAAGATGCTTTTCTTCATGGTGCAGATGCGGCACTTGCTGCAACTATATTTCACTACAAAGAGATCGATATAATGGATTTGAAGCGTTACCTACATGATAATAATATTCCAGTTAGATTATAGGAGCAAGATATGATTATATGCGCTGGCAATAGTGAGACATTTGATTTTGCAACTCCGATGGGAGTAGGGCTTATTGAAATGACTATAAATCTAACAAGAGCCGCCCTTTTTGATAAACCTGAATTTTTACTCTTTGTAGGAAGCGCTGGAAGTTATGGCGAGCAAAATTTATTTGACATTGTAGAGTCGAAAACAGCAGCAAATATTGAGTTGGCGTTTTTAACTAATGATGCTTACACTCCTTTGGATAATGTTATATCTACTAACATAGACCAAACAAAAAGAGATGTTATAGTCAACTCATCAAACTATATCTCTACAAATGAAGAGCTAACAAACAAGTTTTTAAAGCTAGGTATAGGTATTGAAAATATGGAATTTTTTGCTGTTTTAAGTGTTGCAAAAGAGTTTGATATACCTGCTGGTGGTGTTTTTTGTATAACAAACTACACTAACAAAGATGCACATAGTGACTTTTTAAAAAATCACGAAGAGGCGAAAAAACTTCTAGAACTACATGTGAAAAAAAGAGTCAAGGAGCTAACAAAAAGATGAAACCATCACTACTTGATTTTACACTAAAAGAGCTACAAGCAAATATAAAACCATCATTTAGAGCAAAACAGATTTATGGCTGGCTGTATCACAACTATGCACAAAACTTTGATCAGATGAAAAATATTCCTCAAGTACTAAAAAATGAACTTGCAAAAAGCTATATAGTTGATCCTCTTAAAGTTGTAAAAAAAGAGATTTCAAACGATGGCACTATAAAGTATCTTTTTGAACTCCAAGATGCAAAAACTATCGAAACAGTTTGGCTAAAGATGAAAGATGAGCTTAAAGACGAAGATGGAAATGTAACTCAAGAAGCAAAATATACAATCTGTGTCTCAACACAAGTTGGGTGTAAAGTTGGATGTGCTTTTTGTTTAACTGCCAAAGGTGGCTTTACAAGAGACCTTACTGCAGCAGAAATAGTCGCTCAAGTCGTAGCTCTAAAGAGAGACAACGACCATAAACATAACAGAATGATAAACATAGTCTATATGGGGATGGGCGAACCTCTTGATAATCTCGCAAATCTTTCACGTGCAATAGAGATTTTTAAGGAAGAAGAGGGCTTATGCATCTCTGGTAAAAGACAGACAGTATCTACAAGTGGTCTCAGCAATAAGATAGATAGACTCGGAGAGATGGATTTGGGCGTTCATATCGCTATATCTCTTCATGCTGTTGATGATGAGCTTAGAACCGAGCTAATACCTATGAATAAAGCGCACAACATCTCATCTATCATAGAAGCCGTAAAACGCTTTCCTATTGATACAAGAAAAAGAGTTATGTTTGAATATCTAGTTATAAAAGATAAAAATGATGATTTAGGCTCTGCAAAGAAGCTTGTCAAACTTCTTACAGGTATCAAGGCTAAAGTAAATCTTATCTATTTCAATCCTTATCCAGATACTCCATATGAGCGCCCACACAAAAGCGATATGATAGCATTTCAAGAGTATCTGATTAATCATGGACTTTTATGTACCATAAGAGACTCTAAGGGCATAGATATAAGTGCTGCATGTGGTCAGCTAAAAGAACAGACACAAAATGAGCTTAAATGAGTTATGTAGAGATATTTCAAATAGTTTTTTTGGTAATAGTGTTTTTAGTTGGGGTGATAGGATTTATAAAAGCTGCTACAAAGTAAAACTTCTTTAAAAAAAGTTACTTTCTTTAAAAAACAAGACTTCATTAAAAAAGAGTAAACGACCAACACACCAGGGAGGTCGTTTATGAATACAATCATACCTTACAATTATTAATAAAATCTCAAAAAAATACTTAAAAAATATTTCATTATAAAAAAAAGTTATTATTATTTATAAAATGAGTATTATTCACACATTGCTCTATTATGTGAACAATGCTAGAGCAACTACTCTATAAATTTTAAAATTTGTTACTGATTTAAGAATAAATTTATATAAATTCAGACTGAAACATAAAAAACAATATCTCTACTATACCCCATAAAGTAGGGCTTTTTAACGTTGTTATTATATGGTGTTATTAAAATAATCACAATGTCTCTAAAACATACAAAAGTTATTCACATATATATAAGTAAATTTTAAACTTTCATATTATCAAAACAGATTTCTTCAAAATTCACACTGCTTTTGATATTGTAGTTTTTTCCATAAAGTTCAAACTCTAACTCATTTGCATGTAGCAATAATCTTTTTGCACCACTTAGTTTAACTCTCTCATCTATAGGCAATTCTCTATCTAAATACTTAACTAAGCTCTCTTCACGCTGACCATAAACTGGGTCTCCAACTATGGGATGTTTCATGTGAAACATATGGACTCTTATCTGATGCTGTCTTCCAGTATGAGGAGAGCACTCTACTAATGTTGTATTTGTCTCAGAAAAATATTTTAATGGCTTTACAAACGTTAAAGACTCTTTACCGCCTGAATCAACTTTTACCACCATTCTAACAAGAGGGCTATTCTTATCATCGTATCTTAAAAGTGGAGCATCAATGCGGAGCTCTTCTTTTAGTTCACCATGAACCATTGCAAGATATTTCTTCTTCATATCTCGCTCTTGAAACATCATCTTTATATCTACTTCGCTCTTCTTATCCTTTGCACACAAAACAAGTCCGCTTGTCTCTTGATCTATCCTATGAGCTATGTTTGCATCCATTCCAAACTGAGCTTTTAACTCATCTATCAAAGAGTACTCAGTATGTCTGCTTTGAGGATGGATAAGCATTCCGCTTGGCTTATCAAAAACAACAAACCTCTCTTCTATCAAATGCGGAGTTAAACCTTTTGATATAGGTTTAAAATGTATAAACTCTACCTCACCCTCTAAATAGTCCGATGGTTTTGTTATCGGTATATTATTTACAAGGACTCTTCCTATCGCTATAAATCTTTGGATATCTCTTTGAGAAAGTGAAAGTTCTCTTTTTAGAAAAGTGAGGGCTCTCTCTTTTTCTGATGCAAATATTTTTTTAATCACAAATGGCAATATTTAATCCTTCTATTAGCGTATTTTTTGTAAAATGATTATCTTAACTTTACACAAATTTTACAATAATCAGGTTGAATAAATGATAGAGAGATACTCAAGAGAAGAGATGAGTTCTAAATGGACTATGCAAGCAAAATATCAAGCTTGGATGGATGTAGAAAAGGCGGTTGTTAAAGCTTGGAATAGATTGGGACTTATCCCAGATGAAGATGCTAAAAAGATAATTGACAATGCTGGTTTTAGCATTGAGAGAATTGATGAGATTGAAGCAGTAACTCGCCACGATTTAATAGCATTTACAACTAGCGTATCTGAAACTCTCGGTGAAGAGAGCAGATGGTTTCACTATGGTATGACAAGTTCGGATACAGTTGATACTGCAGTAGCACTTCAGATGAAAAGCTCTTTGGAGTTGGTTATAGAAGATGTGAAGATGATTATGGAATCTATCAAGAAGAGAGCGATGGAACATAAGATGACTTTGATGGTCGGACGTTCTCATGGTATCCATGGAGAACCAATAACATTTGGCCTTGTGTTAGCTGTTTGGTATGATGAGATGGCTAGACATTTAGAGAACCTTGAGCAAACACTTGTTGTTATAAGTGTTGGGCAAGTTAGCGGGGCGATGGGTAACTTTGCTCACGCTCCACTAGAACTTGAAGAGTATACATGTGAAGAGCTAGGACTTAAACCTGCACCAGCTTCTAACCAAGTTATTCAAAGAGATAGATATGCAAGACTAGCAACTGCACTTGCATTAATGGCAAGTAGTATTGAAAAGTTTGCAGTACAAGTTCGTCACTGGCAAAGAACTGAAGTTTATGAGTGTGAAGAGTATTTTGCAAAAGGGCAAAAAGGCTCATCTGCAATGCCACATAAACGCAACCCGATACTAACGGAAAATATAACAGGTCTTGCTAGAATGATAAGAGCTTATGCGATTCCCGCTATGGAAAATGTAGCACTTTGGCATGAGAGAGATATAAGTCACTCATCAACTGAGAGATTTTGGTTGCCTGATAGTTTTATAACAACTGACTTTATGTTACACCGTATGAATAACGTTATAGCAAACCTGACTGTTTACCCACAAAACATGATGAAAAATTTAAACCTAACAGGCGGGTTAGTATTTTCTCAAAGAGTTCTACTAGAGTTGCCACTTAAAGGTGTTAGCCGTGAAGATGCTTACCGCATAGTTCAAAGAAACGCTATGAAAGTTTGGGAAGAGATACAACAAGGCAAACCTACAACAAATGAAAAGGGTGAGAGTCTTTATCTAAATCATCTTTTAGCGGATGAAGAGTTGAGAGCATCTCTTAGCGAAGAGGCAATTCGTGAATGTTTTAATTATGACTATTACACCAAAAATGTAGAGAGAATTTTTGATAGAGTTTTTAGAAAATAAATGACATAATTGCGCTATTATTTGTTTAATGCAATTAAGAGTTTAGAATAAACATCAAAATTAAAATCGGCGCTAAGTATAATTATTTATAATAGCGCTCTCATATAGCTTAGGAAATTAAATGATAACAATTATAAAAAGAAACGGTAGAACTGAAAAGCTAGATATTTCTAAAATCCAAAAATATACTTCTGCGGCAGTTGAGAACTTAAGTAATGTATCTCAGAGTGAGTTAGAAGTTGATGCACAGATTCATTTTCGTGATGGAATTACATCTAAAGAGATACAACAGACTCTAATAAAAACTGCTGTTGACAAGATAGACATAGATGCTCCAAACTGGACATTTGTTGCTTCGAGACTATTTTTATTCAATCTCTACCATGAAGTAAACGGATTTACTGGCTACTGCTCTTTAGAGAACTACTTTGAGAGAGGCGAAAAAGAGGGCAGACTTTTATATGGTTTAAAAGAGATGTATAACCTTGAAGAGTTAGAAAAGCATATAAAACCAGAGCGTGATATGCAGTTTAACTATCTTGGAGTTAAAACACTCTATGACAGATACCTTATAAAAGATAGAAGTGGCAACCCGATAGAACTTCCTCAACATATGTTTATGGCAATTGCTATGTTCTTGGCACAAAGAGAAGCCAAAAGAGAGGAGTGGGCAGTCAAGTTTTATAACATGATTTCTACTTTTGAAGTTATGTTAGCGACTCCGACTCTTAGTAATGCAAGAACAACTAGACATCAATTAAGCTCTTGTTATATAGGTTCAACTCCAGACAACATAGAGGGGATTTTTGACTCTTACGCTGAAATGGCGATGCTCTCAAAGTTTGGCGGGGGAATTGGCTGGGATTGGACAAACGTTCGTTCAATGGGTTCATACATAGATGGGCATAAAAATGCTGCTGGTGGAACTGTTCCATTTTTAAAAATCACTAACGACATTGCAGTCGCTGTTGATCAGTTGGGAACTAGAAAAGGTGCTATCGCTGTTTATATGGAGCCTTGGCACATTGATATAAACGACTTTTTGGACTTAAAGAAAAACTCAGGTGAAGAGCGCCGCCGTGCCCATGACCTTTTCCCAGCACTTTGGTTAAATGATTTGTTCATGCAAAGAGTAGAAGAAGATGCGATTTGGACTCTTTTTGACCCATACGATTGTAGAGAACTCACAACTCTTCATGGGGAAGAGTTTAACAAAAAGTATAAAGAACTTGAGAAAAATGAGAGCATTATAAAAGAGAAATTAAAAGCTAAAAATCTTTGGAAAAAAATTCTTACCTCTTACTTTGAAACAGGTTCACCTTTCTTGTGTTTTAAAGATAACGCAAATAGAGCTAACCCTAACTCACACTCTGGGATTATTAGAAGCTCTAACCTTTGTACAGAGATTTTTCAAAACACAAACCCTAACCACTACAAGATAAAATTTATTTTTGAAAATGGTGATAGCGTTAGTTATGAAGAAGAAGAGATTATAGAGGTTGATAGTGGACTTAAAAAACCTGCTAAAAAAGTAACTGCACTTGATTCTATTGGTGGAAGAGAGATTTATGTAGTTGAGAAAGAGAAGATAAATGGCGACACAGCTGTTTGTAACTTGGCCTCTGTAAATCTATCACGCGTACACACAAAAGAAGATATTGACAGAATTGTACCTATTGCAATTCGCGCTCTTGATAACGTTATAGATTTAAACTTCTACCCTATAGAAAAAGTAAAACGTACTAACATGAAAACAAGAGCAATAGGTCTAGGTGTTATGGGCGAGGCTCAAATGTTAGCACAACAAGGAATATCATGGGGCACAAAAGAGCACTTTGACAAGATAGATGAAGTTATGGAGAGTGTTAGTTTTAATGCCATCTCAGCCTCTAGTGACATCGCATTAGAAAAAGGCTCTTATAGTGAATATGAAGGCTCAAAATGGAGCAAAGGCATTATGCCAATGGATCATGCTACAGCTGAAGTTAAAAATTTAGTTGACCGTGGCGGACTTTTTGCTTCAGCTTATGAGTGGGAAGAGCTACGTTCAAAAGTTAAGAAGCAAGGTATGAGAAACGGCTATCTTATGGCAATCGCACCAACTAGCTCTATCTCTATACTAACTGGAACAACTCAAGCAATTGAGCCTGTCTTTAAGAGAAAGTGGTATGAAGAGAATCTATCTGGGCTTATACCAGTCGTTGTACCTGAACTATCTCCTGAAACTTGGGCGTACTATACTCCTGCGTATGATTTAAACCAAACTCTGTTAATAAAAGCAGCAGCTATTCGTCAAAAATGGTTAGATCAAGGGCAGAGTTTAAACATCTTTATAACACTAGATAAAGCAAGTGGAAAGTACTTAAATGAAATCTATATGTTGGCTTGGAAGCTTGGTTTAAAATCTACATACTACTTACGTTCACAATCTCCAGAGATGGCAAGTGACGTTGAAGACAGAAGCATGGAGTGTGTAGGTTGTCAATAAATAACTTAGTACCTCTATCAAAAAGCTCTCTGGAGAGCTTTTTAAAGAGGTTTGATTATTTTAGAGACTCAGAGCTTCGACAAATAGAGATAATCTCTCCTAGCGTCATTAAAATTACTCTAGCAGCTCAAGATAGCGCTAGAGGATTTGACTGGATAACAGTTACATTTGAGTTCAGCGCTGTTAGTGATGCAAAAATTATTGAAAATTCGAAACTTACACATATAAATTTAGATGAAGGTATAACACTCCTTTATCAAGATGAGCTGTTTGCTTTTATGGTTGGGGCTTATAACAATCTCTCAGACGCACAAAGTTCAATCTGCTACGTAAAATCATCTTCACTAAAATATCAAGAGGGTTTATTCTAAAACCCTCATATTTACCTTTCGTTAGCCCTTCATTATCACTTCGTAAACCATTTAGTAATAACATATTAAGATTAAAAAACAAAGGATTAAAGGTGAAGAAGCTTTTTTTATTATCACTTATAGTAGCAACATTTGTTTACGCCAAAGATGGTGTTGAGTTTAAATATGCGCCACAAATTACAGAGCGCCAATATCCAACGAGCCAAAATAAGATACTCTCTTACAACAATATTTTAGAGAATGTAAGAACAAGTATTGTAAATATCTCTATAAAAAAAGAGATAAGCGGTGCTGGATTAAATGCAAATCCGTTTTATAACGATCCATTCTTTAGAGAGTTTTTTAGAGGTTATGGGCAAGTTCCACAAGAGAGAATTGAACAATCACTTGGTTCTGGAGTTGTTGTCTCAAAAGATGGATACATTATCACAAACAACCATGTGGTAGATGGTGCCAATGAGATAATAGTAAGTATAGCTGGTGGTAAAAAAGAGTATGCTGCAAAACTTATCGGCAAAGATGAAAAGAGTGATTTGGCAATTATAAAAATTGAAGCAAAAGATTTAAATGCAATAACGTTTTTCAACTCAGATGAGGTAAAAGTCGGTGACGTTGTTTTTGCACTTGGAAACCCTTTTGGAGTAGGCGAGACAATTACACAGGGAATAGTATCTGCAACTGGCAGAAGCGGTATGGGCATAGTCGAATATGAGGATTTTATACAGACTGATGCTTCTATAAATCCTGGAAATTCTGGTGGCGCACTTATAAACTCTGCAGGACAGTTAATAGGAATCAACTCTGCGATTATCTCAAAATCAGGCGGAAATGTAGGCATCGGGTTTGCAATTCCCTCAAATATGGTAATAATGGTCGCAACAAGCCTTATAGATAATGGAAAATATACAAGAGCATATCTTGGAGTAAATATCTCGGATATAGACAGCGACATGAGCACTCTTTATAACAACAACTACGGAGCGTTGATAACAGGAGTTGAAGAGAATTCACCAGCAGCAAAAGCAGCTCTAAAAAGAGGAGATTTAATTATCGCCATTGATGATAAAAAAATTACAAGTGCAAGTGAGTTAAAAAACACAGTTGGCGCATTTGCTCCATCAAAAGAGGTGAGCGTAAAGTACTTAAGAGATAAAAAAATACTCACTACAAAAGTAGCTCTTGGTACAAATGAGAAAAGTATCACTAATGGAGAGCTTGAGTACAAAGGCTTAAAACTAGGTCTATTAAACAAAATGCAAAAAGAGCAAAAAAGCATCTCAGCAAATGGTGTTTTTGTCATTGACGTAGATGAAAAAAGTGAAGCTTTTAAAGCTGGAATAAGAAAAAATGACTTGATTATACAGATAGAAAACAGTGAAATTTCAACTTTGGAGGAGTTTAAAAAAGCAAC
>CAMBTK010000015.1 GCA_945870785.1 Sulfurimonas crateris | reverse complement strand
CAAACATTAAATGAAGCAGAACATGCAAAAGCAAGAGAAGCAATTATGATGCATGTAAGAAAAGTTGTTCCATATGCCCTGATGGTAGCCGTAGCAAGCGGTCTTTTTCTAATTTCACAGATTTTTGGAAAAATAGAAAATGGTTCTCTATCTCATTTTCAAACACTTCTTAGTATTAAAGCTTTTTTTGGAATTTGGTTAGGTTTTAGAGGTATAAATCAGAAACTATTTAAGATAAACCCTTGGGTTTTTAAGAGTCATTTTTTTCCATTTAGCCTTGTTGTTATCATTATTCTTTTATCACAATTTATGTATTTGTAAATTGGTTATAAATAAGATAAATTCATAATAATATTTTAAAAAGTATGCTATCATTCATTAAATCAACACAACAAAGGTCTCTTGATGTTTAAAAGTTTAAGTATTCATAAGAAAATGAACTATTTTATCGCGATGGTAACAGTCTCTGTATTTTCTGCAGCGATTTCTATTTTTATCGCCATGGGATATATAGATTCGGAGTATGAGCATCTCCATGAAAACTCTATGATTGGTGGGTTAACAACACTAAAGATAGAAAAAAACCTCAATTATGTAAGTAGATTATCAAGAGATATAATACTTGGCGGAAAATATGAAAAAAATATAGCAAATCTTGAAAAAACTATACATAGCATTGAAGAAGGGTTTAACTCTCTTGAGACGCTAATGACAGAAGAGAACACTCTTGGTATGGTTGCAGAAGCCAAAACATCAACGATGCTGTTTTTAAATAACACTCTAAAAATGATGAAATCACTTGATGCTGAAGATATAAAAAATAATAAAGCTCAAATCTATGAACACTACTCTCAAGAACTAACTCCATTTGCAAACACATCAAGAGAGTCATTTAAAAAACTAGTTGATTTTAAATCTAAAGAGCTTGAAGATGACTCCGCTTCACTTGCTGAAGTTATAAACTTCTTTAAATACTTAGCTCTTGTTGCTGGTATTGCTGTTGGTCTTGTTGTTTTAGTACTAGCAACTATTATTAGAAAATCTATAACTTCTGGGATTAATGATTTTACTTCTTTGATTAGCATTGTTGCTAAAGGTGATTTTAGCAAAACAACTACTGCAAATAATAAAGATACTGAGCTTGGAATTATGGGGCATGAACTCTCTGAGCTTATTAAGCACACAAAAGATCTTATCCACGAAATAAATACAACAATTACAGATGCGTCAAAAGGTGTGTTTACACATAAAATATCATCTGAGGGAATGAGTGGAGAGTTTGTTGATGCAATAGAGAGTGTTGGAAAAAGCATAGAATTTATGAAAACCCAAAATTCTAAGGCGCAAAGAGATATCTTCAACTCAAAAATAAGCACAAAAAGTGTAAATGTTTCAGAGTCATTATCTCTTATCATCTCTGATTTAAGCTCAAATATCAATGATTTAAAAACGATTACATCTGCTACGAAAGAGGCTTCTGAATCTGCTATAAGCTCAAGAAATGATATCTCAAATATCACAAGAGAACTAAATGCACTTACAGAACAGGTAAATACAAATAATCTTAGTATTTTAGAGATTACAAATCAGGCAAACGAGATTACTTCTGTTATTCAACTTATTACTGATATAGCAGACCAAACAAACCTACTAGCCCTAAATGCTGCGATAGAAGCTGCTCGCGCTGGTGAACATGGACGTGGATTTGCAGTTGTTGCAGATGAAGTAAGAAAACTTGCAGAGAGAACGCACAAAGCAACGGGAGAAATTTCTGTTTCTATAAAATCTCTACAACAAGATATGAATGAGATTCAAACAAGTGCTGAGAGCATGAAAGTTACTGTTGAGGATTCTACTCAAAAAATAAATGGATTTGAAGACACTCTGATTGAACTTAGCAACAACTCACTTAAAATGGTTGATTACTCTTATGGGATGGAAAACAGCATCTTTATCGTTCTTGCTAAACTTGAACATATTTTATACAAATCACGTGTTTACAACTCTATTATTTCACTTAAAAAAATGTTTGAACAGCAAGACACACATGAATGTGAACTTGGCGTCTGGTATGACGATGAAGGCAAGAAAAGATTTGCGGATACTGTATCATTTAACAAATTAGCAATTCCACACCAAATAGTGCATAAAAATGCAAATTCAAATCTACTGTATCTTGACGTAAGAGCAGAAGAAGAGACTCTTAAAAATTCACAAAATATTATCAATAACTTTGATAATATGGAAAAAGCTTCAGAAGAGTTGTTTGCACTTCTTGACACAATGCTTCAAGAGTCAAAATAACAAAAATATCTACTCCCACTCTTCATATATTGAGTGGGAATGCTTATCTTTTTTATAACGTCTCGAATTTTTAGTTTTTTCTAATTGATTTGAAAGATATAAGATGTCTTCTTTAATCTCCTCTATCTCTTTATCACTATCTTGATAAGAAACTATCTTTTTAACTAGTTTTTGAAGCTCTTGTAAATCACCTTTATAAATAGCTATCTCTTCAACTCTGCTGAGCACTTTTAAACTATTTTGGACTTTCTTGCAGTAGCCCTCTGTTGTGATGTTTTGAGTAGTTAAAAGGTAAGACAGTATACTCTTGTGAAATCTCTCTAATGCCCTTATGTAACGCAATCTTTGGGAATTGTCTATAGCTTTTTGCGATGCCATCTCTAACCTATTATTTATTTGTTGATATAATTATACACTTAATTATAAGTTATGGAGAACAATACTTGAAAAAAATCTTGCTATCGCTTTTGCTTCTGTCTGCTTCACTTTTAGCGACTATTATTAATGAAGAGGCTACTCAGCAGCTCATTGATTCAAAAACACCAATTGTAGATATAAGAACACCAGCTGAATGGAAAGAGACAGGACTGCTAAAGGGCTCAATTCCTATTATGCTTTTTGATGAAAAAGGCAATTATGACCTTAAGGACTTTTTAGAGAAATTAAACAAAGCAGTTGATACAACAAAGCAGTTTGCAATAATTTGTAGAACAGGTAGCAGAACTAAAGTTTTAGCTACCTTCTTATCACAAAAATTAAATTACGATGTCATAAATATAAAAAGTGGCATACTATATGCCAAATTTATAAAACTACCAATTGAGCCTTACTCTCTTAAGTAACTCTCTTTGGCTCTATTTTATTTACTAACGCATATAGTGTTGGTAGATAAATAAGATTTAAAACTGTTCCCCAGATAAGACCAAAACCTATTGAAATAGCGATTGGCTGGAGTATTACAGCCTGTCCTGTTGCATAAAATATCAGAGTAAAAAGCCCTAAAAATGTTGTTACAGATGTTATAACAATTGGGCGAAGTCTTAGTTTTGCTCTTTTTAAGAACTCATCTATTTTGTGCGTTCCGTGAAGGAAATCAAGCATAATAATTCCATCATTAATTACAACTCCAGCAAGGCCTAAAATACCTATAATTGATGGCATTGTTAAGTTTATCCCTAAGAGTTTATGCCCTAAAAGTGCCCCTAAAATAGAAAGAGGAATAACGCTCATTACCATTAATACATATTTTATTTTTGAAAAAATAAGAAGCAAAGTTAAGAAAATCAAGAAAAGTGCTAAGAGAACAGCTTTCTTCATATCATCCTTTAGTTGTTGATTTTTCTCTTTTTCTCCCAAAAGGGCAATATCTACACCTGAGTTTCTTATCTCATTTAAAGTTGGTTCCAAGATGTCTAAAACTTCTTGTGATGTTATTTTTCTTTTATCTATATTTGCATAGACTGTTTTAATGATATTTCCATTTAATTTATCTATTTTTTCATAATCTCTTATCTGCGTAATTTCTGCTATTTCTGAGAGTTTTACATATCTTCCATCGCTCAATGCAATGCTAAAATCTAAAAAAGTAGCAATACTGTCTTTTGCGCTATCTTCTGTTTTAATATCCATTACACCTAAATTATTAAATGTAGTTGACTGCTTTTTCTCTAAAAAATAGTTACTCAATGTCTTCGCTACAAAACTCTCACTAAGCCCTAAACTCTCTCCATACGAGTTTATTTTAATGACATATTCCATCTTTCCGTATTTTATATTATCACTATAGTTTCTAATGGTTTGTATACTTTTTAACTGCTCTTCAAGCTTTTTAATTCCATCTTGAAGTGCAGCATCATTGCTTCCTGAGAGGTTAATCTGAATATCACTTTTTATAAGTCCAGACTTATCTTCCATTACCCCCAAATCTTCCATATTATACTTCGCTCTATACTTCTCTATAATCTCTTTTGCCCTAGGAGATAGCTCAAAAGTCTGTTTTTTTCTTATCTTCTCAGGGTTGTTAAAATCAAAGCTAAAGTTTAGAACTGGATTTATATACCTATCTACCCAGTCCGTCTCTTCTCTATCATAAAGCTCCATAGTAATCATAAAAACACCATTGTTTCTTTGTGTATCACCAGAGAGACTTCTTCTATACCCTATAATTGAAGATATTGATTTTAACGAAAACTCTTCTGCGTATGTCATTAGATCTGCTTCTATCTCTTTTGAAACTTTAAACGTATCCTCTAGCGGAGTGTTAATATCAAGTTTTGCAGAGATGTATAGATAATTTCCATCAAAGTTAGGAAAAAATTGAAACTTCATAGATTTCATCGTATAAAAAGTTGCAACTGGAATAAGAATCAGAAAAAGTAAAAGCGTTATTTTTTTATGATTTAAAAATTTTAAAATAGCTCTCTGGTAAAGCTCTTCAAAAGGCGTCCAGCTTATCAAGTTGGTACTTTTTCTTAAAAACTCTTGAGCATGAAGAGGAAGAAAGAAAAAACTCTCTAAAAGGGAACCGATTAAAATAATCACTACTGTAATTGGAATCAGTATTATAAAAAGAGCTATTTCGCCTTGCAACATAAAGATTGGCAAAAAAGCCACGACTGTCGTAATAGTAGCAAGTGTTACAGGAAGCATCATCTCCTTTACACCTGCAATAGCAGCATCATAGTTATTCATACCATCATCTATATATCGTTGAATATTCTCTCCAACAATGATTGCATCATCAACTACGATACCTATGACAATGAGCGCACCAAGAAGAGAGACGATATTTATAGAGTAACCCATATAGTAAATACTTACTAATCCAATAATAAATGAAAAAGGTATTCCAAGAGCTACTATTGTCGCGATTCTGATGTTTATAAGAATTGCCATCGAGATGAAAACCAAAATCAGACCAAACATCAAGTTTGAAACTATAACGTCTAGCCTCTGTTGTACTGGTTTTGATGTATCTTCATAAAAATAAAAATCAACATCTTTATAGTTTTTTTCTATTGATTTAACATAAGCTCTTAACTCCTTAGATAGAACGATTGAATCGCCTTGTGTACCCTTTGAGATAACAAGTGAAATTGTTTTTTTGTTGTTAAATGTAGCTAGTGTATCAGTTTGTGGGTACTCTATACTCACTTTGGCAATATCGCCTAGCTTTATATATTTGCCGTCTATATTTAAAATGCTCTCTTCATACTCAGCCGCATTGGCTTTGCCGTTTGAAGTGGAGATGTAAGCAAACTTTCCTCTCTCTTCTATGTTTCCCACTGGAAAAATATATGATAAATTTGCTATGGCTTTTTGAACACCATCATGTCCTAAGCCATAAGCTAAAACTGCAGCAGAATCTATTTTAATATTTACCTCTTCATTAGAATCACCACGTATCAATACCTCGCTGATACCATTTAATTTTGATATTTTTGTTTTTACATCCTGTGCTACAACAGTAAGTTCGCCTATTGGAAGCTGTTCTGAGGAGATTGCAAGTTTTATAAGAGAGCGTGTTTTATCAAGAAGTCTTGCAACTGGCTCATTCATATCTGATGGAAGGTATTGCCTTGTTAGCGCTATTGCATCCTTAACCCGACCAAGAGTTATCTCCTTGTTTGTGCTTTTGTTTAATGTTAACAAGATAGCAAATGCGCCAGGAGTGATTGTTGTTTCTGTTTTATCTATTCCAGTTATATTGCTTAGCTCGTCTTCGATATCACGAACAGCCATTTTATCCATTATAGTCGCACTAGCACCGCCATAAGAGCCTAAAACACTGATTTGGTCTAGTTCTACATCTGGAAAAATCTCTTTTGGAATATTTGTATAAGAGTTTACCCCCATAAATATCAGAAAAGCTAAGATTGCATAATTTAATCTGTTGTTTTTTATAAAATACTCTATAAGCTTAATCAATGTCGTCTCTTATAGAAGTGATTTGATAACATTACTTACACCTTGATGCAAGTTGTAGTTTGAGATTGGGAAATCAAGAGACTCATTTTGAAGATTTACACTATTTTTTGAGAGATAATCTCCCAAAGTTTTCAAGTCTATCTCTTTATATTTTTTACATGTATCATTGTCCAGTTTCGTTCTTAACAAAACACCCGCTTCGTTTGATTTTTGAATAGTAAATGCCAAGCTTTTCAAGCTTACAAAATCATTCCATCTAAAAAAAAGCTCTAGCGTGAGCTCGTCCACTGCTTCGCCTTCTGGATTAAAGAGCATGTTTGCATCTCTAAGTGGGATTAACACACTCAAAATTGCCTCACTAAAAGGAACTACTCTGCTTCTCCAAAATGGAGACTCGTTTCTTTTTTGTAACTCATCTTCTAAAACTGCTAAAATAGTTTTTATATCTGCACTCTTAAATAGTGTATAACTCTCTTGTTTCATAATTTTTCCATTGTATATAAATTTGTGCCATTATAAATTCTTTTTAGTATAATTTGGCTTTGATAACTTATTGGGGGTTTAAATTGAATATATCTAAAACTTTTATTACAAACGCTATCGCTGTCACACTTGTATTTTTATCATTTTTATCTGAAGATACTATTAGCTCTTTAGCCCTATATAGCGGTCTTTTTGCACTATCTGGAGCACTTACAAATCAGTTGGCAATTTACATGCTTTTTGAAAAAGTACCATTTTTATATGGTTCTGGGGTAATTCCTGCAAAATTTGAAGCATTTAAAGAATCAATCAAATCACTAATGATGACTCAATTTTTTACACTAGAGCAACTTGAAAACTTTTTCAAAAATGAGGAGAAGAAGATAGATTTAACACCTATTATCCAAAAAACAGACTTCTCCCCAGCTTTTGACGCACTAAGTAAAACCGTGATGGAATCCTCTTTTGGTGGAATGCTTGGAATGTTTGGCGGAGCAACTGTTTTAGAGAATTTACGTGAACCATTCTCTATAAAAATGAAAGATGCTGTTATAAAAATTACAAATACACAAAGTTTTAACGAAACACTACAGTTTCATCTTCAAAACTCATCATTAAGTGAAGATACTCTTAAATCGATAGAAACCATCATAGACACAAGACTAAATGAGCTTACTCCAAATATGGTAAAAGAGATGGTTCAAAAAATAATTCAAGAACATCTCTCGTGGCTTGTAGTTTGGGGTGGTGTCTTTGGTGGAGTTATTGGAGTTTTGAGCTCATTTTTATTTTAGTTAAATACATACTTAGCATCAGTAAAATAAGTTATTAAAAAATTTCTATCGTTACATCTGCAACATCAACAATATCACCTTGGCGAATTTTTGCTCTTTTTCTAAGCTCTACTTCGCCATTTCTTTTTACATGACCATCTGCAACAATAAGCTTTGCCTCAGCTCCACTATCAACCAAATCTAAAACTTTTAAGAGCTTAAAAAGCTCTATATATTCATCTTTTAACTCATATTTCATATTTTTTATACCTCTTTGTCTATTACTGAAAATCCTAGGTCGTACATTGCTTTATCTACCATTTGAGTTGCTTTTATCATAGTCTCTTGAGATATGTCTGGAAGTTTGCCTCCCCACATCTCTTTGGCCTCTTCGAATCCTCTGAGCATTCCTTCTCTTCCTGCACGGAGAAGTTGTTCATCTCCACCTGCTCCATTTATAACAAAATCAGATATCCTTTTTGACGTTTGATCTACTCCAAAAAAACCATCTTTGCTAACTAGCTCACTCGCTTCATCTTGAGAGAGAGATGCTATTGGCTTTTTGTTGTAACCTATATCTTTTAAAAAACTTTGAAATGCATCATAGTCATCTGAGGAGACATCACCCTTTTTAAGAAGTGAGTTTTGAGCTGTTGCTGAGTTAAAAGCCATAGCATTTGCGTTTTGCTTAATCTGCTCTCTTATCTCCATAGCCTCATCTTTTGATATTTTTTCAGTGTAAATAGTCTTGATTTGCGCTATATCTTTTACCGCATTTGGAAGAGTTGTATTTGATGATATTTGCATGATTTATCCTTTAATTTACTATTTATTACATAGTATCGACTTATCGATACATTCTCTAAAGTTTTTTATTTTGTACACAAAACTTAAAATTTCAGCTATAATTCTACCCGATGATAGATTTTTGTGTGCGAGTTCATCTATAGTATATTCTGCTAGACAAACGACTCTCCCTATAATTTGACTCCACTTTCTTTACGAAAGTGAATTTTTACCAAAGAGGTACTACACATGGCAGAATTGCTAGACGGATCAGTTAAATGGTTCAATGAAGAAAAAGGTTATGGTTTCATTCAACAAGAAAATGGCGGTAAAGACGTATTTGTACACTTTCGCCAAGTAAACAGAACAGGACCAGGTCGTGTTTCATTATCTGAAGGTCAAAAGGTAACTTTTGAACTAGGAGAAGGTCAAAAAGGTCCTCAAGCAGAGAACGTAACTCCTCTATAAGGTTTTACTTTGCGGGTTTTATCCCGCAAACTTCAAAATATTTTTCTACTCTTTAATCCAAATTCAACTTAAATACTTTTACTAAAAACAAAACTTTTTTTTACAAAACCACTATTTTCATAAAATCTATGCGCATCTTCTCTTTGAAATCCTGATGAAAGAACTATATTTTTACACATACCCATTTTTGCATAATCACCCAAATACTCAAGCATCATTTTTCCATATCCAACGCCTCTATACTCTTTACTTGTTACCAAATCAAAAATAAAAAGATGTCTTTTATCATAAAGATTAGTCTGGATTGCAACACCTGCATATGTAATGAGTTTTTCTTCATCCAAAATGCCAAATATTTTATACTCCATACTTCTCATATCATAAATCAAATCTTCAAATTCATTATAAGATAGTGTTGTACGGAGTTCACAAAGAACTTCATAAGCCATCTGCAACTCTTTTAAATCAAGCTCTCTTATCTGCATATAAATCCTATACTTATCTATTATAAAGAATTATAACTAATTTGATACAATACGCCCAAATAAAACAGATATTGGGGCGTTAATGGCTACTAAAAACTTTGAAGTTGTGATTATTGGTGCTGGTATTTCAGGCACTGCTTTAGCTTATGAACTCTCTAGATATACAGATATAAACTCAATTGGAATAATAGAAAAATATAGTGATATCGCTACTCTAAACTCATGTGGAACAAGTAACTCTCAAACTATACACGTAGGAGATATTGAAACAAACTATACTCTTCAAAAAGCTGCTATAACTAAACGTACCGCAAAAATGGTTGAGAAGTATTGTCTGCAACACCAATATCAAAATAAGATAATCTTCTCTCATCAAAAAATGGCTCTTGGCGTTGGGAAAAAAGAGGTTGAATTTTTGCTACATCGATATGAAGAGTTTTCTGAACTCTTTCCATATCTTGAAGTATGGGACAAAGAGCGATTAAAAGTTCTTGAACCTCGCGTTGTATTTGATGTAGATGGAAATGAACGAAAAGAGGAGATAGTTGGCATAGGAGCAACAAATCAATGGACTACTGTTGAGTATCAAAAACTCTCGCACTCATTTTTAGAAAATGCAAAAAAAGAACAAGATACAAATATTGAGCTTTTTTTAGATACTCAAGTTGAAGAGATTAAAAAGAGTAAAAAAAGAGGTTATGTTATAAAGAGTAAAGGTGGGACTTTTTATGCGGATTTTGTAGTTGTTGATGCTGGAGCACATTCACTCTTTCTTGCACACAAGATGGGGTTTGGTCTAAACCTTGGATGTTTGCCAGTTGCGGGGAGTTTTTACATGACAAAAGAGAAAATACTAAACGGCAAAGTGTATATGCTTCAAAACCCTAAACTCCCTTTTGCTGCTCTTCATGGAGACCCAGATATTCTTGCAAATCAGAACACTCGCTTTGGCCCAACAGCACTAATGTTGCCAAAACTTGAAAGGTATAAAAAAGGTACTTTTTCAGACTTTTGGAAAACTCTTAGATTTGATAAGAATATAGCGCTAGCACTATACAAGCTCTTAAGGGAGCGTGATATTCGCAACTATATACTTAAAAACTTTTTATTTGAAATACCATTTATCAACAAGTATCTATTCTTAAGAGATGCTAGAAAAATTGTTCCTTCTCTAAAAATAGATGAATTTAAGTATGCAAAAGGTTTTGGTGGAGTTCGTCCTCAAGTGTTGGATAAAGATCAACAAAAACTACTACTTGGAGAAGCTTCAATATGTACAGGAGAAGGATTAATTTTCAATATGACACCTTCTCCAGGGGCTACATCATGCCTTGGCAACGCTGAGAGAGATTTAAAATATATAGTAAAGTATCTTGGCAAAAATTTCAATGAAGAAAAATTCAACAATGAGCTTACAGATGGAGAATACTGCGTTCTTAGAGCACCGATAGAGTCACAAAAAGCAGTCGTTAACTTAATAAGAGCAGAGATAAAAAGAACTGAAGAGAAGTATCTACAAGAGCTACATATTGGTAATCCTGATGAATCATTCTGGAATGCCCCGCATAGTAAAATATAAGGAAAATTATGAAAAATATATTATTGATGAGTCTATTTACACTACTTCTACTTGGATGCAGTACCAAAGAGTTTAACGCAGGAGTAGATAGCATAACTGGAGATATAACAAACGCTTTTGAGGGTTCAAAAGACAAATCCCAAAAATAACAATAATCGGCTTTTAAACAACCATTAGCTATAATCGCGAAAAACAGTGAGCAGGGTAAAATCTCTGCCTAAATAAGAGAAAATCATGGTAACAGTACAAAATTTAGTAATGCGTTATGGAAATAGAGTTTTATTTCAAGATATAAATCTTAAATTAGACCGTCATAAACGATATGGGCTTATTGGTGCAAATGGTGCAGGAAAAACAACTTTTTTAAAGATACTTTGCGGTCAAATTAAAGAGTATGAGGGTGATATAATAATCCCAAAAGCAAATAAAGTTGGTGTTTTAGGACAAAATCAATATGCTTATGAAGAGTTTACAATTGCTGATGCAGTTCTATATGGAAATAAAAAACTATATGATGCAATCAAAGAAAAAGAGATAATCTATGCGACTGGCGACTTTGAAGATGATGCCGTAAATGATAGATTGGCGGAGCTAGAAGTTATCTGTGTTGAAGAAGATCCAACTTATGAATATGATGTAAATATTGCAAAAATTTTAGAAAATGTTGGAATTCCAGCATCTCAACACAATGACCTAATGAGTACGCTTGATAGCGCAGATAAATTTAAAGTTCTTTTAGCTCAAGTTCTCTATCCTAGACCTGACGTGCTCTTCCTTGATGAACCTACGAACAATCTTGATATCCAAACTATTAGCTGGTTAGAAGATGAGCTCCAACGTCACGAGGGAACTATGGTTGTAATCTCACACGATAGACACTTCTTAAATTCAGTTGTTACAAATATACTTGATGTTGATTACCAAAAAATTCGTGAATTTACTGGAACTTATGATGATTGGTATATTGCTGCAAATGTTATAGCAAAACAACAAGAACTTGGAAATGCAAAAAAAGAGAAAGAAAAAGAGGAACTTGAGGCTTTCGTTCGCCGTTTCTCTGCTAATGCTTCAAAAGCAAAACAAGCAACTTCAAGACAGAAAAAACTTGATAAACTTGTAATTGATGATATAAAACCATCTTCAAGAAGAGACCCAAGTATCGTCTTTAAAGCAAAAAGAGTGATGGGAGATGAAGCTTTACAGATTACAGATATCAACCACTCTTATGGCGAGAATGAAATTTTAAAAAATATAACTTTCAAATTTGAGCCAGATGAAAAAGTTGCACTAATTGGTCCAAATGGTGTTGGTAAAACAACTTTACTTAAAATAATTATGGAAGAGATAAAACCTACAAGCGGAAAAATACACTGGGGAGCAACTATTGAAAATAGTTATTTTCCTCAAGATACAGCTGACATCATTAAAGGTGATGGTACTTTATATGATTGGCTTAGAGGTTTTGATTCTAAACGTGATATTGCTGAGATTAGAAACTGTTTAGGTCGTATGCTCTTTAATGGTGAACAACAAGAAAAATCTGTTATAAGTATCTCTGGTGGTGAAAAACATAGAATGATGCTTAGTAAAATGATGCTAGAAGGTGGAAACTTTTTAGTACTCGATGAGCCATCAAACCACCTAGACTTAGAGGCTATCGTTGCTCTTGGTGAGGCTCTTTACAACTTTAAGGGAAATGTTATCTGTGTGTCACATGACCGTGAGCTTCTTGACTCTTTTGCAAATCGTATTATTGAACTTAGAGTTGATGGAACTTATGTTGACTTCAAAGGAAGTTATGAAGAGTTTGCAGAGGCAAAAGAGAAAGGCCTAATCTAATAATTTAGGCTTTTTCTAGCTTAAAACACCACCCAAAAAAGGAGATTTAAATGCAAAAATATAAAGATTTTTTAGGGCTGGGAATCGCTGGAAACTTTGCTCTTCACTTAGCTCAAGCTGGAGAGCTTGAAGATTTTAAAGATATTATCACAGCCGATGAAGCAGCCCCTAAGGGGATATTTCCTTTTTATCTTCCATCTACCGTAAAAAATGAGGCCCTTGGGTCATCCTTTAGGGCTAAAGAGATTTTAACCACCTACCCTCTCTCAAGTACAACGATAAAACTGCCAACTCAAAACGTAAACATTCAAGCTGAGCCTGAAGTAGCACTTATTTGTGACTTAACATATGATAGCAATAACAGAGTCTCAAAAATCACTCCAACACATTTTAGTGCTTACAATGATTGCTCTATTAGAGTTGCAGGGGCTTCTAAGATTAGTGATAAAAAAAACTGGGGAGTTTCTTCCAAAGGTATAAGTGAAAATTTAATCAAAATAGATAGCTTTGAGAGTGGCGGGATAATGGATAACTACTCTATATGCTCTTTTTTAAAAAGAGATGATGATATTCATGCTTATGGAGAGGATGTCGAGTTGCTTGGTTATAGCTACTTTTACAAAAAACTGAGCGATTGGATAATAAATCAATTAAATACTCAAGAAGATTTTGGACCGCTTGAACCTTTGAGTGAGTATATTTTAGAGTGTGGAAATCCAAGCAAAGCTATAATCAGCATAGGGGCGACCAGATACACGCATTATGGCGAGAACACTTTCTTAAAAGATGGTGATGAACTTTTTGTAATCCTTTACAATAATACCAATCTATCTTTAAAAGATATTATCGAGAGTATAAAAAACAACAGTTACGACAGCCAATATATAAGTCTCTTAAAGCAAAGAGTTACAAATTGAGCAGAGGAAAAAAGCTAGATCTTTTTATAGGTGCTGAGATAGAAGATGGATGGGCAAAAGTAGAAGATGCCAGAAGATCTGAAATAGCACAAGACATCATAGAACCATCAAAGCACTTTTTAATCTTTAAAAAAGAGAAAAGAAGAGGAAAAACAGTTACCATTATTGGGGAGTTTTATTTAAGCGTTGATATGCAAGAAAAAATATTAAAAGATTTAAAGAAAAAAATTGGATGTGGTGGTACTATCAAAGATGGCTGGATGGAATTTCAAGGCGAACTAAAAGATAAATTAAAGCCTCTACTGCTCGAGGAGAACTTTAGATTTAAAAGCGGTCACTAGACTATGCACTCTCTTCTTCAAGATGGTGCGCAGTTGCAACACTTATATATGTTGTAAGCGCGTATCTATCTCTTCCGCTCTCTTTCGCACTGTATAGCATCTCATCAGCCTTACTTATAAGCAGTTCTTCCTCTAAAGCATTATCGGCTATACAGCATGCTATTCCTATGGAGATAGTTAAAAACTTATCTATTTTAGAGCCTTCATGCTCTATTTGAAGTTCTTTTACTGCACTACATATATTAGCCGCAATGGATGTGCTATTTATCTCTGATGTGTCTGTAAGTAAAACTCCAAACTCTTCACCACCCAACCTAAACACAAAATCGCCTGGGCGTTTTAAAACTTCTTTGAAAACAGCCGATACACTCTTTAGGGCAACATCCCCTTTTACATGCCCATATGTGTCGTTATACTGTTTAAAATAATCAATATCAAGCATCATAAAAGTTATATACGAATGATTTCTTTTTGCTCTTTTTATCTCTCTGTCATAAACTAAATTGAAATACCGTCTATTGTGTAGTGAAGTTAATGAGTCTGTGTATGAAGCACTCTCAAGTCTTCTATTGGCAATTTTTAGCTTTTTTGTTGCTACTTCAAGAGCACTCTGATCGCTTTGAATACTTTTGAGAACATAATAAGAAATTACCATAACGCCAAATATAATAATAAGTAAAAATATTCCTATCTTGAACAAAGAAGATTCATAAACAATTAAAAAGTTTTTTCGCTCATACTTTGCCACTTCTACTTCATAATTGATAAGTTTTTTTATCACTTGATGTATATATGTTACTTTTTTTTCTAGCTGATCAAATGATAACTTTTGTATATCTTGCCCATTTTCTAAAGCCTCGTATATACTTAAGAAAAAATCATTTGTATTTTTTATCTCGCTTGACGTATACTCAACATAAGCGAACTCACCATCTCTTTTAAAATGAGTTTCATAGTTTTTCCACTCTCTTTCTATAATGCTTATTGAGAGTTTTATTTCTGATTTAACCTCGTCTTGTGGGATTTTCATATCTTTTGCTTTATATATTGTTCCTACTAGGTTATCGTGATATGTTTGTAAAATTGTATTTAATTCATTTACTGGCACAAACGAGCCAAAATAGAGCGAGTCAAGATTTTTCTTCATAGAGTTTATATTTATTGCACCCATAATGCCAATCAGTACAAGAGACATAGAAAGGATTATAAATATAGAAAAAAGTTTGCTTCTTAATTTTAATGTATCAATAAAATTCATCTATCTCCCTATACTATATCTCTAAATATAGCAAACTCTATGCCAATCACAGAGGAACTCCTTTGTAAAATAAAACTCTTTTATGCTAAAATTCAAAATCTATGAAATTAAAGTAAAAACAAGTATGAATGAAAAATTAAATCTTATTAAAAAACTATCATTTTTCAGCTCTCTTGATGAAGAAAAATTAAAAATTATTGACTCTATTTCAAAAATAACTGCTTATGCAAAAAACTCTATTCTTTACTACGAAAATGACATCAACAATAAAATCTTTTTTCTGGTTTCTGGGCTTATTAAAGTATATAAAATTGATAAGTTTGGAAACGAAATTTTTCTTTACTATATCTACAAAAACTCTTTAATCTCAGAACTTACAACAATCAGAAGTGATATGATTCACTGCTTCTCAAATGCTGAATTTGTAGAAGAAAGTGTTGTATTGGAGATAGATTTTTTAGAATTTAAAAAAGAGTTTTTATCAAAAAATATACTTAATAATGAGTTCATAAATGAGATTCTCTCAAAAACACATCAGCTCCACTGCGTAGTAAATAGAGAACTAGTTTTTGATGCGACTGCCAAAGTAGCATTTACTCTTCATAATGACTTGGAGATGTTTAACTCACTCAAAAGACATGAAATCTCCTTTATGCTTCATATTCAGCCAGAGACACTATCTAGAGTTTTAAATAAATTAAAAAGAAACTCTATCATAGATACAGAGAGTTCAAATATAATAATCCTAAATAGTGATATGCTAAAGAATGCATATAAAGGCAGTTTCTAATGATAAAATCAAATAAAATCAGTACAAAAATCAAGTTTATTGGCGCTCTACTTATATTTCTTATAGCGTCTGTCATAGGAACAACTATATATCTAAATCATCAAAATATAAAAGATGCACTTGTTATAAATATTGCTGGAAAACAGAGAATGCTCACTCAAAAAATTGCCAAAAATGTTTTCTACATTCATTACAAATCATCAAGTGACTTTAAGGAGTTGGATGGAGCTTGTGATGAATTTATAGATGGATTAAAGACTCTAAAATTTGGAAATTTTGATAAACAAATATCTCCTTTTCATACATTTGAGATTTCTATTCAAATCTCAGAAGTTGATAAACTCTGGGATAAATTTTATGATGATGTGCAAAATTTTAAACTCTTAACAAATGCAGAGATTAAAGATGATATAAAAATAGAAGATATTATCATATCTATTTACAAAGAGAATACAGTACTTCTCAAAAATGTTGATAAATTAGTTACGTTGTATACTAACCATAGTGAAGAAAAAACTAATTTTATTAAAAACTTTCAATACACTTCTGGCTTTATCCTATTTTTGCTATTTTTATACTCTCTAATGCAACTAAAATCAATAGAATCACATGTTGATTCATTTATGCAATACTCAAAAATGCTTATTGGAAATGAAGATATTTCAAATATCTCTCCTATAGAACTAGAAGCAGAGAGTGAGTGTGAAATCAAAGAGGTAAGTGATACAATAAATTGCTTTATAAATAAGATAAACTCAGCAGTAGAATACTCTAACGAAGCACTTCTACAATCTCAAAAAGCTTCATCAAAACTAGAAGAACTAACAGACGAATTTGACACTATTTTAGAAGAGATAAAAGGCAATTCCTCTGCTTCAACACACCTAAACAATAGCGAGGATATGGTTATAGAATCCACAGAGGTTCTTATAAGCTCAACAAAAAAACTCTCTAATCTTAAACTAGAGCTAGACAAACTAATAAAAAGCTGCCAAGAATTAAAGTAATCTTAAAAAAAATCATTTCTATCTCTTATTTTCATTTTAAGTGTTACTTATATTTACACTTAAGTAAATATTAAACAAATCTTAATAAAAAAAACTACTCTTATGACTCAAGTCAAAGATTTTATTACTCTAAAGTGATACTATTTATCTATGTTAATGGGCACCTTAACAAAAAAGTAAGGTTTATTAACTTACAATATTCGTGTTTCTAAAATCATTTAAGAGGAGAAAATATGTCACTTTCAAGAAGAGAATTTCTTAAAAGTTCAGCGGCAGCATCTGCAGCAGCAGCGATTGGTATGAGTGTACCAGCAGAGCTAGAGGCAGCAGCGGCTACAGCTGAGGGCGACTGGAGATGGGACAAGGCAGCTTGTCGTTTCTGTGGTACAGGTTGTGGTATTATGATGGCAACAAAAAACGGTAAAATTGTTGCGGTAAAAGGGGACCCTGCGGCTCCAGTAAATCGTGGTCTTAACTGTATTAAAGGTTACTTTAATGCTAAGATTATGTATGGTGCAGATAGATTAACTCAACCACTACTTAGAGTTGATGCAAATGGAAACTTTGATAAACAAGGTAAATTTGCTCCAGTATCTTGGAGTAGAGCTTTTGATGAGATGGAAGTTCACATCAAAAAAGCACTTAAACATGCTGGCCCTGAATCTGTTGGTGTTTTTGCTTCAGGACAATATACAGTTATGGAAGGTTATGCAGCTCAAAAGATGATGAAAGGTGGATTCCGTTCAAACGCATTTGATCCAAATGCTCGTCACTGTATGGCATCTGCTGTTGTTGGTTTTTATCAAACATTTGGTGTTGATGAGCCTTCTGGCTGTTATGATGATATTGAATTAACGGATACTATCGTATCTTGGGGTTCAAATATGGCAGAGATGCACCCGATTCTTTGGTCTCGTGTAACTGATAGAAAATTATCTGATCCAGATCGTGTAAAAGTTATATCTATCCAAACTTATACACACAGAACTTCAGATATCGCAGATATTGAGATTATCTTCTCTCCAAATACTGACCTTGCTCTTTGGAACTATATTGCTAGAGAAATCGTTTATAGAGATGCAGCTGAGGGAATTATTGACTGGGATTTCGTAAAAAAACACACTATTTTCACAGCTGGACCTGTAAACATTGGTTATGGTATGAGAAAAAGTGATGAAAAATCTATCAAAGAGGGTAAATATACTCCACTTGAGATGGAAATTATCTCTAAAGAGATGAAAACTACTGTTTCTAATAAAGAGGGTCCAGCATTAGAGCCATTTGGTTATAAAGCAGGCGATACTATGACTCATACTGGTGGAACTTTAGGTCACTGGGAAATCTCATTTGAAGATTACAAAAAATCACTTGAGCCATACACTCTTGATTATACAGCAGCAATTGTAAAAGGTGATCCTGATGAAAATATTGAAGTATTTAGAGAAAAACTTCAAGCATTAGCAAATCTTTATATTGAAAAAAATAGAAAAGTTGTATCTTTCTGGACAATGGGTATGAATCAACATACACGTGGTACTTGGGTAAACACACTATCATATAACGTTCACTTTATGCTAAACAAACAAGCTGTTCCAGGTTCTGGAGCGTTCTCTTTAACTGGTCAGCCTTCTGCTTGTGGAACTGCTCGTGAAGTTGGTACATTTACACACAGACTTCCAGCTGACATGATGGTTGCAAATCCTGCACACAGAAAAATTGCTGAAAACAAATGGATGGTTCCAGAGGGAACAATCAATCCAGTTGGTGTACAACATATTATGAAAATTCATCGTGACATTGAAGATGGACTTATCAAATTTGCATGGGTAAACGTTTGTAACCCTTACCAAGATACTGCAAGTGCTAGCCACTGGATTAAAGCAGCTCGTGAGATGGATAACTTTATCGTTACTTCTGATGGGTACCCTGGTATCTCGGCAAAAGTTTCAGACCTTATTCTGCCTTCTGCTATGATTTATGAGAAGTGGGGAGCTTATGGAAATGCTGAGCGCCGTACACAACACTGGAGACAACAAGTTCTTCCAGTTGGAGATGCTATGAGTGATACATGGCAATGGGTTGAGCTTTCAAAAAGATTTACAGTAAAAGAGTTATGGGGCGAGTGGGCACCTTCTGGTCCTAGAAAAGAAGCTCTTCCAAGCGTTATAGAAAAAGCTAAAGCTATGGGATATAACGAAAATACAACTATGTTTGAAATTCTTTTTGCTAATGATATTGCAAAATCTTACAAACTTGATCAAAATGATCCAATTCAAAAAGGTTATGACAATTCAGAAGGTTACGGAGACAGCAGAAAAGTTGTTGGCAGTGATGGAAAAGTATTTGAAGGTTATGGCTTCTTTATTCAAAAATATCTTTTTGAAGAGTATGCTGCATTTACACGTGGACATGGTCATGACCTTGCGCCATTTGATATGTACCATAAAGTTCGTGGTCTTAAATGGCCAGTTGTTGATGGTAAAGAAACTCAGTGGAGATTTAACGCTAAGTACGATCCTTACGCTGCAAAAGCTACAAAAGAGAGTGGTAACTCACATGCGTTCTACGGAACTATTGCAAAAGCTCTAAAAAGCGGAGATTTAAAAGGTATGGATAAAAATACTGAACAAAAATCACTAGCTAACAAAGCTAAAATCTTTGCTCGTCCATACATGGATCCACCAGAAATGCCAGATACAAACTACGACACTTGGTTATGTACAGGTCGTGTTCTAGAGCACTGGCATTCAGGAACTATGACTATGCGTGTACCTGAACTATATCGTGCTGTTCCAGAAGCATTATGTTATATGCATCCAAAAGATGCTGAAGCTAAAGAGCTTAAACAAGGTGCTCTTTGCTGGGTTGAATCTCGCCGTGGTAAAGTAAAAGCTAGAGTAGAAACTCGCGGTAGAAACAGACCTCCAAGAGGATTGGTCTTTGTTCCATGGTTTGATGAAAAAGTATTTATCAACAAAGTTTGTCTTGATGCGACATGTCCAATGTCAGGTCAAACAGACTATAAAAAATGTGCTGTAAAAATCTATAAAGCATAATAAAGAAATTAAAGGAGAGGCGATTTTTTAACAAAAGTCGCCAAAAAAGATGAATAACAAAATGCATAGTGATAGAAGAAAATTTATTCTTAGAATGGCTAGAGGAGCTGGAATAGCTGCTCTAGGTGGATTTGTATGGAGTGCGTATGTTGATGAAGTAACAGCATCACAGCTCATGCTTCGTCCGCCAGGTGCCATAAAAGAAGAAGATTTTCTAAAAACATGTATCAAGTGTGGGCTTTGTGTTGAAGCCTGTCCTTACGATACTCTATTGCTTGCAAAACCAGGTGATCATAAACCTTTAGGGACTCCATATTTTATCCCTAGAGATATTCCTTGTTATATGTGCCCAGATATTCCTTGTGTGCCAGTATGTCCTACTGGTGCGCTCAATGAAGCTAGTGTTACAACTAATGGTAAGCTTGATATAAACATAGCAGAGATGGGACTTGCGGTAATTGACAGAGAGACGTGTATAGCCTTTTGGGGAATTCAGTGTGATGCATGTTATAGAGCATGTCCTATTTTAGGTCAAGCGATAAGTGTTGAATACAACAAAAATGAAAGAACTGGAAAACATGCATATCTAACGCCTGTTGTTCATGCTGATGCATGTACGGGCTGTGGACTTTGTGAAAAAGCTTGTGTAACTGAGAAAGCTTCTATTTTTGTACTTCCAAAAGAGGTTGCAATGGGTAAAGCTGGAAACTATTACATCAAAGGCTGGGATAAGAACGATGAGAAGCGCCTTGAAGATGCTACTGAGATAAAAACACAAACAGAGATAAGCAAAGATAAAGCAGTTGATTCTTTAAATGATGCGGGAGGTTTATACTAATGAGTACTCTTTGGAATAAATATCGTTATCTATTTTTTAGAAGAACAACGCAGATTGGTTTACTTTTTTTATATTTTGGTGCAAATGCTTGGGGATGGACTCTTTTAATGGGAAATCTAAGCTCATCATCTTTACTTAAAACGGTTCCATTAAGCGATCCATATGCAGTTTTGCAGATGATTGCTGCTGGTGCTGTTCTAGCTACTGATTTAGTTATAGGGGCTCTTATTATCACTATATTCTATCTTATAGTAGGCGGTCGTGCTTTTTGTAGTTGGGTTTGCCCAATTAACTTAGTAACTGACGCAGCAGCACTTTTAAGAAGAAAAATTGGTGTTGATAACTTTGCAAAAAAACAACCAGCAACTCGCAATATGCGCTACTGGGTTTTGGCTCTGAGCTTGATTATATCGTTTGCTATGGGTGTAACAGCATTTGAGTTTATATCACCGATATCTATGCTTCACAGAGGTATAATATTTGGTATTGGTTTTGGATGGGCAGCAGTGCTCATTATTTTTCTTTTTGACCTTTTAGTTTTAAAAAATGGTTGGTGTGGGCATATATGTCCGCTTGGTGGATTTTATTCACTTGTTGGTAAATTTAGTTTAATTAGAGTAGATCACACTCAAGAAAACTGTACACTTTGTATGAAATGCAAAGTTGTTTGCCCTGAGCAACAAGTTCTGTATATGATAGGAAAAGAGAGTATTCCTGTTCTATCTGGAGAATGTACAAACTGTGCTAGATGTATTGAGGTTTGTGATGATGATGCTCTTAATTTTTCAATCAGAAAACTAGTAAAAAATAATAAATCGGGAGAGTAAAATGAAAGCAATAGGTAAAATAACGATTGGTTTAGTTACTGCTGCACTACTAATGGTTGGTTGTGTGTCAGAAAGTGCTAAATCTACTCCACAAAAAGTTGTGGACAAGACTGTAACTGAAGAGTCTTTAGGCTTAAGAAAAACTGATATATATAGCGAAGATGCTACTGTTGCTTCTAAAACTGAGTATAGATCAGCTCAAGCAACTACAAGTACTAAGATACAAAGAGCATTTCAAGATGCTCCGCCTATGATTCCACATGATACAGTTGGAATGCTTCCAATCAAATCGGAAGACAATAGATGTGTAACTTGTCACATGCCAGAAATCGCTGGAGCAATGGGTGCTACACCAATTCCTGTTTCACACTTTACAGACTTTAGACCTAGAGCTAAACTCGTAAATAACGAAGTAGTTATTCCTGCGGACCATTATAAAAATGAGACACAAATTGTTAAAAAAAGCGAGTTACAAAATGCTAGATTTAACTGTACTCAATGTCATGCTCCACAATCTCAAGGAAACTTACTTGTTGAGAACACTTTTGAAGCTGTTTACACATCAAAAGATGGTGCAAGCAAATCGAGCTGGGATGAGAGTCAATATACTAAATCATTAAACACTGTTATTGGCGGTCCAAGCTTTGTAACAGAAGGTGACTTAGCAAATAAAAATTCTAAAGCTGGTAGCTTAGGCGGCTCAGCTCACTAATGCAAAGAAGAGAGCTATTTGGCTCTCTTGCTTCTTCACTAAGAGGTGAAAAAAAGCAAGAGAAACCTTTACGTCCACCTTACTTTGGTGATGAATCTCTTTTTCATAATGAGTGTAACAAATGTGCTGGAGTATGCGCCACTGTTTGTGAAGAAGATATAATCAAAATAGCAGATGATAAAACGCCATATATACTATTTTCTCTTAATGGTTGTACATACTGCGATAAGTGTGCTGAGGCTTGTGAGTTTGGAGTTTTAAAAGTAGAAGACAAACAACAACTTGGCGCAATTATCACTATAAACAAAGATAAATGTCTAAGCTGGAACCACACGATGTGTTTCTCATGCAAAGATCCTTGCTTAGACAATGCGATTGATTTTAAAGCTATGTTTATGCCAGAGATAAACAACAAATGTACGTCATGTGGATTTTGTATTAGTAGATGTCCAACTGACGCAATTGATATAAAGGTACTCTAATGAAACTCTTTTTAATACTTACACTTTTTCTATCTTCTCTTTTCTCAGCCGCTATAAAAGAGCCAACTGGTAGTTTCACTGCGAGTGGCTCTGTTGTGGATATGCTATATAAAGATGGCAAACTATATTGTGCAACAGATGCAAGCAGTGTTGATATATTTGATTTTGAGACAAAAAAACTGATTAACAAAATAGAGGTCAAAAAGATTTTAGATTTTATGGGCGACACCATAGACTCAAAAATATATTCAGTTGACGTTATAGAAGATAAGATACTTATACTATCACAAGACAAAAAAGGCTTTAGAAGAATTCATATCAATCAAAATGGAACCACTAAGGCTCTTTTTGATTACTCAAAAGAGCTCACAGTTGCAAAAGCTAAATTTTTAGATGCAAACACCATACTTCTTGGTCTACTAAGTAATGAATTAGTATCTTATAATATAGCAAAAAACTCACAAAACTGGTCTATACAAGTTTCAGGCGCTAAGTTTTCAGACTTTGTTTTAAATGAAGAAAAAAGTGAAGTTGTAGTTGCAGATGAGAGTGGAAACTTAAAAATACACTCCACTAAAGATGGAAAATTTATAAAACTTTTAGCTGATCAAAATCTGGATAATGTTTTTCAAGTTGACTATAAAAAAGGCGTTATTGCAACCGCTGGACAAGATAGAAGAATGGTTATATATGTTCCAAAATTTGATTCTGCTTATTATACAGAAACGCAATTTTTGATTTATAGTGTAGGACTCTCTCCAAGCGGAAAGATAGTTGGTTTTGCTTCTGATGAGAACAACAATGTGACACTTCAAAACACTATCACAAAAGCAAACATTGGTAAATATGGAGGCAATAAAATGACTCTAACGAAGATACTATTTATCAATGAAAATGACTTTTTAGTTGCAAGTGATGACAAAGCTATTAATCAATACAGTATAAAATAAATTTTAAAAAGGAGAGTTGTTATGGAATTTAATGAGAGTGAGTTTTTGATAGAGACTGAAGTTCCTAGTGATGAAGTTATCATCTCAAGAACTGATTTAAAGGGCAATATAACGTATGCAAATGAGCTTTTTTGTGAAATTAGCGGTTATAGTCTTGAAGAACTTGTTGGAAAACCTCATAGTACTGTAAGACATCCTGATATGCCTCGTAGTGTTTATAAAGATTTATGGCAAACACTGAAAAATGAGAAGCAGTGGAGTGGTGTTGTAAAAAATCTCCGAAAAGATAGGGGTTTTTACTGGGTAAAGGCTATAATTTCTGGAGTATACAGAGATGGAGAACTTGTTGAGTACAAATCACTAAGAACGCCTATAAGTTATAGTGAAAAACTCCAACATCAAAAACTATATGATAAGATACGCGAAGAAAATGGCGAAAAGCTCAGAAAAGTAATTTACGAATAAAATTTATAGTTTAATTTAAAAGGAAAAAAGATGAATATATCAAGCATAGTAGTAAAAACCGCTCCAAAGTATATAGATGAAGTTGTTCAAAGTCTAAAGGATTGTGAAGCATGTGACTATCATATGCACGATGGTTTAGGCAGAATTATTATCACTATTGAAGGTGAAGGTGTTTCAGAAGAACTTGAAAAACTTAAAATAATAGAAGCAATTCCTCATGTGGTAACAGCAGATATGCAGATGGCATATAGCGAAGATGAGTTAGATGCGCATATGGAAGTCATCGAAGGTGGCAATGCCGTACCTAAAATGTTAAATGATGACAATCTAGATATTGCAAACATCGTATATAACGGTGACTTAAAGAAAAAAGATGATTTATCTACATTTACTAAAAAATTCGATGAGACAAAGAGGTAAGTTTTGTCTGCGATATTTGAATCAACAATAAAAATGGCACAAGGAAGCAGAGAAGATTGGTATATAGAGCTAAAAGATGCTGTTGAAGGTACTACTGAAATCTGTGCAGACTTACAAGAGTACTCTAAGAAGATAGAAGAACTTGGAGCTGAGTATGGCGGAAATATAGAAGTAAAATGGAGCAAAGACGAAAATGTTCCTCCCTACGTTATGGACAGCATAAGATTTGAGATGTCACAGCTTCAAAGAGAGATTGAAGATGAGATAGGTGAGAGTCTCATTAAAGATAACAAGGCTAACTAATTGGAAGCAAAAGCTATCAAATCACTAGAGTATCTTGATGTTGATGCAATAGATAAATATCTAAGCAACGTTGAGTACATCATCATGGCAGCACCTGCTCCTGAGTGCTTTAGTGAGAGTCCAATACATTTTACAATTTTTCTAAACACAGCAGAAAAATTTCCACAAGAGATTCAAGAGGCTATTTTTGGAAAGTTTTTAATTGAAAACAGTATCACAAACCCTCAAGAGATAATGAGTCAGCTTATGCCTGTTGGCTTTTCAAGCGGTGTTCATGAAACTCACATGCCACTTCTGCTCATAAAGCGTGAGGACATAACAGCAATCCCACATACAACTATGTTTGTCATGGATTTTTTAGCTGATTCTGATAACTTTAGTGAGACAAAAGAAAATAGCTTGACTGGGTGGAGTTATAGCTACAACTAACACAAAGGTTTTGATGAATTCAAAATATAGAGTTATCTTACTGATAACTATATTACTTATTATATTATCTTTTAGCATATCTACTGTAAATTATTTTGTTTCATTAGACAGTGCTCAAAAACAGCTAAAAAACCAATCTTTGCCTCTCTCTTTAGATAATATTTACACAGAAATACAAAAGCATATAATAGAGCCTTACCTAGTCTCTTCTATGATGGCAAACGATACTTTTGTTCATGATTGGCTACTAAAAGATGAAAACAATCAAGAAAGAATCATCAAATACCTAGAGTCAATAAAAAATAAATATGGGATGCTTAGCGCCTTTTTGGTATCAGAGAAAACTAAGAATTACTACACACAAGATGGCTTTATTGAAGCAATCAATCCAAATAATAATACAAACAAATGGTATTTTAACTTTTTACAAAATCAAGAAAATCATGAAATCAACATAGATTTTAATAAGCATATTTCAAACTCGTTGATTATGTTTATAAACTATAAAATTTTTGATAATTCATATAAATACATAGGTGCGACAGGTGTAGCTTTAAAAATATCATATATTGATGACATGCTAAAGCTTTTTAGACAAAAGTATGGCTTTAAGGTGCAGTTTTTTGATGAAAATGGGAATATAGTCTTGTCAGAAAAAGGGGAAAATTTACATACAAATATAGATAAAACAAATATTTCAAAAGAGATTATTGATAAAATCATTTCCAAAAGCACAACTATGATAGAGTTTAAAAAAGACAATGATGACTATTTGATAAATACAAAATATATCACTGAATTAAATCTTTATCTATCAGTAGAAGCAAAAATAGACAACTATACAAAAGATGTAAAAAAAATATTATATTTCAACATTCTTCTCTCTCTTAGCATAACTATTATTATCTCTTTTGTTGTCTTTAGAATTATCAGAACATACAATAACAAGCTTGAATCTATGGCTTTTAGAGACCCTTTAACAGATTTGTATAACAGACGCTATTTTGAAGATGAATTTTTAAAAATAATAAAAATGCATAATAGAACAAGACAGGAATGCTGTATAGCTTTTATAGATATCGATAACTTTAAAGATGTAAATGATACTTATGGGCATGATATTGGAGACTTGGTACTTAAACAAATATCAAATATTCTTAAAAATAACAATAGAGAAGTAGATCTTATATCAAGATGGGGTGGGGAAGAGATTGTTATACTCTTTTTAAATACAGATATTACAGCAGCTATGATAATTACTGAGAAACTTAGAGAATTAATTGAAAATGATGCCGTCTTAAGACACCTTACCTCTTCGGGAATAACAGCTAGTTTTGGAATAACCGCAGTTATGTCAGATGATAATATTGACTCTGTTTTAAACAGAGCAGACAAAGCCATGTATACATCAAAATCAAATGGTAAAAATATTGTTACGGTTATCTAAAAACTATTAAATATCTCTTTTGCTGATATGACAAATAATTTCTACCTCTTCGATAGTTTTCGCGATAGAAGATGATAGATTCTCGCATCCATCTTTGGTTACTAAAATATCATCCTCTATTCTAATTCCTATTCCTCGAAACTTCTTTGGTACACTTTTATCATCTTTATCGATATATAGACCTGGTTCAATTGTTAAAACCATTCCCTCCCTTAGCGCTATCTCTTTGTTGTTTTTATCTCTATATGGTGCTGGGTCATGAACGTCTATGCCCATCCAGTGCCCTATTCCGTGCGGATAGTACTTTTTATGTTTTTGCTCTTTAATAGCTTTTTTAACACTTCCATTTAAGATTCCAAGTTTTATCATTCCCTCAGTTAAGAGTTTCTCTGCCTCTTCTTGAAGCCTACTTCTCATTATTTTTGGCTTTATCATACTGATAACTTTTAGTTGGGTATCTAAAACTAAATTGTATAGCTCTTTTTGAGGCTCACTAAATTTACCATTTACTGGGATGGTTCTTGTTATGTCACTAGCGTAGTAGTTATGTTCACACCCCGCATCTATCAAGATAAGCTCTCCATCAACTAGTGGTTTAGAATTTTCTATGTAGTGAAGAGTGTTTGCGTTGTTTCCACACGCCACTATTGACGTATAAGCATCGCTATAAGCTGCATTGTGTCTAAATTCATGCTCTACCTCTGCTTGTAGTTGATACTCATACTTGCCCTCTTTGTTCATGCTCATAGCTCTGTGATGTGCTTTTGCTGTAATTGCTATTGACTCTCGTATAAGCTTTATCTCGGAGGCAGATTTTATAAGTCTCATTTTTTGTACATGTGCAATGATGTCAAGTTTTTCTTTAAAAAATTTTGTACTTTTTAAAATCTTATTTAGAGTGCTTTTTTTTGAATTTATCTCAAAATAGATATTTTTTTTACCTTTGATAGAAGCTTTAAATATATCTTTAAATTCATCTATCTCATAAACTTCATCAACTAAAAATCTCTTCTTTGCCTCTTTTACACCTAATCTTTTCCCATTCCATAACTCTAATGTCTTATCTTTTTTATGAACAAAAAGAGCAGTTTTAAGACCTTTTTTTGTTTTTATGAACATAAGAGCTGAGTTATCTTCTTTAAACCCACAAAGGTAGTAAAAGTTGCTATCTTGTCTATATGGATGATGCGTGTCGTTTGAGCGAGTAGCCTCCTTGGCACTAAATATAACTCCGATAGAGTTTTTTAAAAACCCTTTTGCTAAAGTATCTCTTCTCTTTTTATATTCGCTCTCTTTTATCACTTACAAACTCCGTCTAACCACTCTATATTTTTTGAAATTATCTCATCAAGAGCCTTGCTAAGTGCTTCTACTCCGCCATTTGCATCTGCTGTTTTGGTATCTATTTTAGAGGTAAATTTACTTGTTGATACTACACTGTTTGTTTTTGTATCAATAAGAGATATATTAAGAACTACATTAACATAAGAGCCACTCATATCTTTTGTATAAAACTGCATAAACTCTTCTATATCTACCTCTAAAAGGTAGTCGCTCTTAACTCTTGATTTAAAAGAGTGCACACTCTTGAACATAGCAGAATCTCTTATGCTTTTAAATAACTCTAAGGTTATAAAACTACTTGGTGACTCTTGCCAATGTGACTGCGAATAAGAAAATATTTTGTTATCAGATTCTGTATAGTCCATATTTAAAGAGAGCAAAGATGCGGAGCTAAAAGCTTGAGATATTTTTAGCGATTTCTCCCTGCAGCTATTGGCGCTACTCTTTGTTTGTGCATCTTTAGTGATAACTCTAAACTCAGTTACGTGTGGTTTTATAGTTGTACAGCCAACAAATATAAAAAGTATTATTGATATAAATATTATCTTCATTTTATTTCTCACCTGGTCCTTTTTTAATCTCTTCTTGCATAAAGAGCACATCAGCTGGGCTTCTCTCATGAGCGTCTAGTGTCTCTTGCATTTTAATTATAAGATTTTGCATCTCTATAAGCGTGTTGTTTATAGTTGGCAAGAGATCATTTGTAATCTCTTTGATATTAAAATCCCCACTCTTAACCGCACCCTTAAATGTATCCATAGAGTCTTTAATCCCTAGATAGCTGTTTGAAATAGAGGTAAATGACTTAGAGATGCTCTCTTCCCAAGCACTACTGCCATTGATAAACTTCTCTATACGAGGGAACATATCATCTAGTTTTTTAGAGGCGCTGTTTAAATTTTTCATAGTTTCTTGAAAATCATCTATTGTTTTATCATCTAATGTTTTGTTTAGTTTTGAGATAAAAATATTGCTATTTTTTAAAAGAAGTGTTATCTCTTTTTGATTTTCATCCCTTAGTGCACCGCTAAGACGTTGTAGTGTATCTGAAAGATTTAGAGTAATGTCTCCAAGCGTATTTTCAAGTTTTATCAAAAGCGATGGAATGGTTTTTATAACTGGATACTCCTGTCCATTTTCTCTCTTTAGTGGAGCCGCGCTATCATCACCAAAACTTAAGTTTATATAGCTAAGTCCTGTAATGCCTTGCGATGTAAGTTGCGCCATTGTAGATGATTTTATAGGAGTTGATTTAAGTACATTTACTAAAACTACTATCTCTTCAGAGTTACTTGGGTTTATACTAAGACGAGTTACTTTACCAACGCTTATCCCTCTAAATTTAACAGGAGCATCAAGGTTTAAACCCAAAACTGACTCTTCAAAATGGATGGCATATGTTCTCATCTCAATATCTTTAGATGGTTTAAGTAGCCAGTACCCAAATCCAAGCATTAAAAATATTGCAAAGAGCATTAAAAACCCGATTAAACTATAATTTACTCTATTATTCACAGCCTCTACCTTTTCATACCGCTAAAAAAAGTTTGTATAAACTGATTTTCAACGCTAAATATATTATCTAAATTACCTTCATAGACCACTTCTTTATTATCGATTATCGCAACATGGTCTAGTGTGTCGTAGATTGAACGCAAATCGTGTGACACCATTACAATGGTAAGTCCTAGCAAATCTCTTAGTTTAACTATCAAAGAGTCAAACTCTCTAGCAGATATTGGGTCAAGCCCACTTGTTGGCTCATCTAAAAAAAGAAGCTTTGGATCCATGGCTAGTGCTCTGGCAAGACCTGCTTTTTTTTTCATTCCACCGCTTATTTGTGATGGAAAGAGATAAGCATCTTCAGCCCTTAAGCCAACTATATTTATCTTAAAAGCAACAATCTCATCAATCATAGCTTCTGAGAGATCACTATACTCAACAAGAGGAAGCGCAATATTGTCTCGCAGATTTAGAGATGAAAATAGCGCTCCATACTGAAATAAAACACCCCATCCGCGTCTAAGTTCCATTGCATCTTTATAGCTGATATTTTTTAGTTTATGACCAAGTACTTCAATATCTCCGCCATGAAATTCTTGAAGCATTACCATCTCTCTAAGCAACGTTGTTTTGCCACATCCACTAGGACCTAGTATGCCATATATACTTCCCTTAGGCACACTCATATTTATGCTTTCATGAACTACTTTTTCATCAAAGACAGTTCTAACGCCACTTAGTTTAATAATACTATTCATTATATCCCCAAGTTTGTAAAAGCTATCGAGAAGATAGCATCACATATAATTACCGCAAAAATTGACTCTACAACGCTTTTTGTTGTATTGAACCCTATACTCTGCGTATCATCTTTAACAAGCAGTCCTTGATATATTGCAATAGCGGCAATTAAAAAGGCAAAGAAAGGTCCTTTAATGATACCGACTATAAAGTGTTTTATATTTATTACTTCATTAAATCTATCCAAAAACATATCAACAGTTATCTCTAAATCAAGATTTGCAACTACCATTCCGCCTATTATTGCCATAATATCTGAGACAAAAATAAGAATTGGCATCGTTATCATAAGCGCCACTATTTTTGGAACAACCAAAAATCTATATGGATCAAAGCCCATTGTCTGCATAGCATCAAGCTCTTGAGTTATCTTCATAGCCCCAATTTGTGCTGTAAAAGCAGAACCGCTTCTTCCAGCTATTACTATTGCGGTGATAAGCGGGGATAACTCTCTTAAAATTGAGAGCCCTAACATATCTACTATAAAAATATTTGCCCCATATAGCTTTAGTTGATAAGCAGATTGATACGCTATAACAACACCGATTAAAAAACTAGTAAGGGCAATTATTCCAAGCGCCTTAATGGCACACTCGTTCATTTCAAAAGCAATCTCTTTAAAGCGTATATTTTTATAAGAGATAAGATATCGGAGCTTGTGGGTAAATAGTTCTCCAATAAATGCCATAAAATATACAAAGTTTAGATAAGTTTTGTAGCTTTTTTCGCCTATTTTTTCAATTGGATCTCTTTTTGGTTTTTTTGCTATTTTTTGAAGTGTTGCTTTTTGAGATCTGATTAACTCTAACATATCAAAAACATCTCTGTTTTGACACTCTATTTCTACGCTAGAACCATTTAGTTCAAGCTTTTTTTGCAGATTATTTAAAAATATAGAACCTGCACTATCTAAAAAAGATAACTCAAGAAGATCTATAACTACACTTTTTTCTTTTGAAAATTCTGTTTTATCTATCTCTTTTTTATATCTCATAAGATTATAGAGGGTAAGCTCCCCTCTAAATTTTAGAGTGAGCCCATTATCAAGATGGATAATTTTAAAAGAGGAGTAATTCATACGGGAAGCTAAAAATCTCTTTGTAGAAGTTTTTTAACTTTTAAGATAGTTATAATTCTATCTTCTTGTTTTCCAACACCATCAATTGATGTATCATCACCACTTGCAGTATCAGGCGCTGGTCCTATATTTGACTTTTTGATTCTTATAGCCATTGTGAGCCTGTCAATTACAAATCCTGCAACATCATCTCCATCTCTCATGACGATAAATCTTGTCTCTTCATTATGCTTTTTTTGGTTTAGTCCAAATTTCAGACGTAAATCTATAAGTGGAATAACAGCACCACGCATATTAAAAACGCCGACAACGTACTTTGGCACTTGTGGAACTCTAGTCCATGGAAATGGTTTAATAATCTCTTGAATAGATAAAATTGGAACAGCGTACTCTTCATCCCCGATTACAAAACCAACTAATTGAACAACATCATTTACATTCTCTTGATTATTATCTCTTAGATTCTGTTTTTTGATTATCTGTTGTAATTTATCGCTCATTTTAAAAACTCCGATCTAAAATTAATGTTTCTTTGAACTACGCTCATTAGATAATCCGCAGAATATGGCTTAGTAATATACTCAACCATTCCAGACTCAACACCGCGCATTCTATCAGACTTGCCAGTACGAGATGTAACAGCAATTAGAGGCAGATTTTTATAGCGGTTATATTTTTTAATCTCTGTTGCAAGTGAATAACCATCCATTCTAGGCATCTCTATATCAACAAGCATCGCATCAAAATTGTAATCGCCCTGTTTTAAGATACCAAGTGCTTCTTGTCCATCACCCGCTTCAACCAATGTCACACCAAGTGGCTCTAACGCTTTTCTCATAATAGTTCTGTCAGTTTTAGAGTCATCTACTATCATAACTGTATAGTCACTTGCTTTTGTTTTTTCATATGTCAGCATCGCTGCATCAGAAGTGCTATCGACTATTGCACTTGCCTTAACATGTTTTGCCATATCCATAATTGCTACAACATCTACGATAAGCGTTACGCCGCCATCTCCTCTGATTGTTGCTCCAGCAATGCCATCTATTCCTTTGAGGAACTCTCCAAGAGATTTTATAACAATCTCCTCTTGTCCAACAAGAGTATCAACTATAAGCCCTAGTTTACTAGCCCCAAGCCCAAGAACAACAACATAAGCATATTCACTTGAATCTAAAACACGCTCTACTTCAAAAATATCCCCGATATGCACAAGCGAGAGAACATCTTCACGAAGTCTCATAACAGAGCGACCCTCAACTGTATAAACTTCATCTTTTGATATTCTAACAGTCTCTAAAACTGAAGCAAGAGGGATAGCATAATGCTCCTCTTGAACACCAACTAAAAGTGCTTGAATAATAGCTAGAGTTAGTGGTATCTTTAACTTCATAGAAGTTCCGATTCCTATTTCACTATCTATGTCTATGATTCCGTTTACTTTTTCGATATTTGTTTTTACAACGTCCATACCAACACCGCGCCCTGAGACGTTTGTGACAACTGCTGCTGTTGAGAAACCTGGTTTAAAGATAAGCGCAAACGCCTCTTTATCGCTCATATTGTCAGCTTCTTTTTCTGTTATAAGCCCTTTTTCAAGAGATTTTCTCTTTAGCATATCAACATCAAGGCCTTTTCCATCATCATCAATCTGGATAACGATTTGGTTGCCTTCATTGTACGCTTTTAACTTTATCGTACCTGTCTCACTTTTACCCTGTTCAGCACGTATCTTAGGGATTTCTATCCCATGGTCACATGAATTTCTAATGATGTGAACAAGAGGGTCGCCAATCTCTTCAACAATTGATTTGTCAAGTTCAGTCTCTTCTCCAAATATTTCAAGCTCTATTTTTTTATTAAGTTCTCTGCTTAAATCACGAATCATTCTAGGGAATTTGTTAAATACTTTACCAATTGGAAGCATTCTTGTTTTCATAACAGCAATTTGCAAGTCAGTTGTAACGATAGAAACAATAGAAACAACCTGATTTAGCTCTTCTAAAAAGCTCTCACCCTCATAACGCTCTTCAACATCATCATTGATTTTGATAAGTCTGTTTTTAGCAAGAACAAGTTCTCCGATAAGGTTCATTAAGTGGTCAAGTCTTTTTACGTCAACTCGGATAGTCTGCTCAACATTTGATTGTTTTTTTGCTGGAGAAGCAGCTCTTGCCTCATCGCTTGAATCTGAGTCATCACCAAAAGATGCTGGTTTTCTTGCTGGAGTAACAACAACTGGACTCTTCATAGCGGGTACATATTCATCTTCGGCATCATTTTCATTTGACGCTTTTGCGCTATCATTTGATGCTCTTTGTTCTCTTTTTTCTTTATCTTCTGCTTGTCTTTGTTGAAGAAGTCTCTCTATCTCGGCCTCTAACTCATCAGCATCCATATTGTCGTAATCTGGCTCATTACTGTTATCAACGTTAACAATCTCTTCCTCTTTAGGCTCTTCTACTTTAATCTCTTCTTTAGGTGCTGGTGTTGATTTTAGAACTTCATCCTCACCGTATCCCTTAGAACATTTATCAAGTCTTGAAACACAGCCAGAGACATCAATGCCATCATCAGCGCTTGTATCACGAATTGTAGTTAAGAGCGCTTTCATAAGGTCAATTGACTCTAAGATAACATCCATAATAGCTGGAAGAATAACGAGTTCTCCATGTCTTGCTTTATTTAGTACATCTTCCATATGGTGCGTCAAGTGCGTTAAAACATCAAAGTTTAAAAATGATGAAGCCCCTTTTACGGTGTGTGCTACACGAAATATTCTATTTAAAAGCTCTAAATCATCTGGTCTTGTTTCTAATTCAACTAAATCCTGATCCAGTTGCTCTATAAGCTCGAAAGACTCTACTAAAAAATCTTGCAATATCTCTTGAAATTCATCCATATTTATACTCCCTACTTCATATGTGCACGAACAATACGTGCTACTTCATTGTAAAATGAACTTGCTTTAAACTTAACCAAGTAAGCTTCACCACCAGCCTCAACACCTCTATCTTCACTAAAATGATCACTTATTGAAGAGTTAAATACTATTGGAATATTTTCAAATCTTTCATCTTCTTTGACATTTGCTGCAAAGTGGAAACCATCCATTCTAGGCATCTCAACGTCTGATACAATGATTTTTAAATTTTTAGCTATCTTGTCTCCATAAAGTTCATATAGCTCATCAAGTTTTTCAAGACCCTCTTCGCCGTCAATCGCTTCAAGTACATCAAAGCCCATCTTTATAAGAGCCTCTTTTACTATTTTTCTAGCTGTTGAACTATCATCCAATACAAGAGCCAATCCTGA
>CAMBTK010000014.1 GCA_945870785.1 Sulfurimonas crateris | reverse complement strand
ATTTTATAAAGATAGCATTAGACCTTGTTTATGATTAAGAGTATTTTTTTTAAAAGTGTTGAAAATATTTTCATCTCATCTTCGCTAAATGCTTCAAAATATTTACTGCACTCTTTTGAGATGTCATTTAGAGCTTTTACAACAAGCTCTTCACCGCTTTTTGTTAAACAGACAAGCATACATCTTTTGTCTGTTTGGTCTTCTTTTCTTGAGACTAGGTCTCTTTCTTGGAGTCTTTTTAAAACTTTTGTCATTCCGCCTGATGAGAATATTGTCATATCATAGAGCTGGGTAGGGGAGAGAACTTTACCGTTAGTGTAGAGTGAAGCCAATACATCCACCTCTGAGTTAAGCAGGTCAAAACGCTCTTTTAAAAAACTATCAGAGTGAGATATGATAGTTTTTTGGATAAGTGCTATTGGAAAAGTCATTAAAAAAATCTCTGGAAGCTCTTTTGCATCAACTTTGTCATAAAAGTTACTAATGAGATTACTGTTTACTCTGTTTTTCTTCATGGCAGAATTATAGCTAAAAATATATCTTTCTAGCAAGACATAATTAAGAGTTCTTGTGGTACTATTTTGCTAAATTACCAACAAGGAGAGCAGTTGAGACTTTTTTTACCGATACTTTGCTTACCTCTTTTTCTCTACTCTTATACTTTAGATGAGCTTTTAGAACTATCCCATAAAAATAGAGTTGTAGAGTCAAAAACACATACGCTAATCTCTAAAGAGCGTTTATATGAGAGCGCTAAAAGCTCATATCTGCCTAGTGTAGATATAGGTGGAAGCTATCAAAATGCCTATAAAGAGACTGCTGCTACTGCACAAAATTCACTGAAATTTCAAGCTTCTCTGAAATACACTCTTTATGATGGTGGCAAAAAAGATAGCTTGTACAATCAGCTTGAATCCTCAATTGATGCTAGTAAAAGCACAATTACTGCAACTAAAAACTCTATCTCACTAGATATTGCAAGACTATATTTTGAATATTTTGCACTTGAGGCTGATAAAACTGCTACAACACAAGAGATAGAGCAGTTAAAAGAGGAGCTAAAGAGAGTTGAGTTTTTTTATGAAGCTGGGTCTGTTACAAAAGATGAGGTTGTAAAGATTGACTCAAGGCTAAAAAAAGCCCAAGTTTCACTTCAAGAGATAGAGCTAGAGAACCAAAAAATCACACACACCCTTGAGTACTATACATCTCTAAGAGTTGAAAATATTGATGGAAGCGGTACTATAAAACTGCCTAAAGAAGAAGATGAGACTATAAGAGCAGATATAAAAGCACTTGAGCATGAAGCTACTTCACTGCTGCATGAAGCAAATATCAAAAAAAGCCAAAATATGCCTGTTGTATATCTGGATGATACATGGAGTCACAGCGACTACTATTTTGACGATAAAGCCCTAGATGGCGGTTTTTTAGTAGAAAATCAAAATATAGCTATGGTAAACGTTTCATGGAATATTTTTGATTTTGGCTCAAGAACTAAAGCGTATGAGTCTAAGCTTGAAGAGTATTTGAGTAAAAAATCTACGATAGAGTATGAAAAGAGCAGAGCGGACGTTGAGTATCGTCTTGCAAAAAAAGCACTTATCCTCTCCAAGGCAAAAGTAGAAGCAACAAAAGCAGCTGCAGATGCCGCATCTTTGGCATATGAGCTTATAAAGTTTAAGTATCAAAATCAAACTATCGATAATGTGGCTTACCTAATGGCTCTTAGCGAGAAGTATGATGCGCAAAGAGATGCACAAAGAGCTTTGTATGAGCAAGAGATTAAAAAAGCAGAGCTGATTTACTACAGCGGAAAAGATATTAAGGAGTTTTTATAGATGAAAAATTTTACAGTTTTAGCAGTGGTTTTATCTCTGTTTTTAGTTGGTTGTAGTGATGAGAAAAAAAGTGCCCCAGTTGCCCCAAATACTGCGGCTATGCCACCATTACCAGTAGAAGCATATAGTGTAAAGTTTGATAGAGCACCTCTAATTAAGAGCTACTCCGCACTTCTTAAACCATTTAATGAAGTTGAAATAGTAGCGCGAGTAAGCGGAGTTCTTCTTAGTGAAAATTTTAAAGAGGGCTCGTATGTAAAAAAAGGCGACACTCTTTATGAGATTCAAAAAGATGAGTATCGTGCATCTTTAAATGAAGCAAAAGCAGCTCTTTTAAAAGCAGAGGCAAATTTTAACAAAGCCCATAAAGATTGGGAGCGTAATGATTATCTATTTAAAAACAGTGCTATTTCTGCAACTCAGCGTGATGAACTCCTTTATGGTTATGAAGATGCAAAAGCAGAGGTAACAAAAGCAAAAGCCGTAGTGCAAAATGCTCAAATCAAATTTGACTATACAACTATAAAAGCCCCAATTAGCGGCACAATCGGGATGAGTAGCAGTGATGTAGGCGCTTATATAGATGCAGGTGAGCAGAGCTCAAAGTTAGTAACTATCACAGCGCTAGAGCCTGTATATGCAGAGTTTTCTCTACCAAGTGGTGATGTGACAAAGTATCTCTCTCAAATCAAAAATGGCACAAAAGTAATACTTAGTGTCGGAACAAAAAACTATAACGGAGATATTGATTTTATCTCGCCTAAAATAGATGCGCAAACGGATACTCTAAAACTAAGAGCAAAGTTTAAAAACAGCGACAAAGAGTTAGTAGTAGGTGCTTATGCCCAGATAAAAATTGATGGGCTTGAGTATGAGAGAGTTGCACAAATCCCTCAAGTAGCTCTTGTTAAAACACAAGATGCGACAATTGTTTATGTTATAAAAGATGGTGCAATCTCGATGAGACCGATAAAAAGTGCACAAGTACAAGATGGTATCGCTTATGTTGAAGAGGGCTTGGATGATGGAGAAAATATAGTAATAAGCAATATCGCAAAACTAAGACCAAGCTCAAAAGTTACCATTGTGGAAGGTAAGTAAATGTTTTCCACTTTTTTTATAAAAAGACCTGTATTTGCATCTGTTATCTCGATACTTATCGTTTTAGCTGGTGTGATAGCAATGCGTTCTTTGCCTATTGGAGAGTATCCAAGAGTCATTCCTCCGCAGATTGTAGTTAGTGCCTCTTATCAGGGTGCTAGTGCGCAAACTATCTCAAAAACAGTAGCAGCTCCTCTTGAAGAGCAGATAAACGGAGCTAAAGATATGCTCTATATGAGCTCAATCTCAGCTGATAACGGCTCACTTAGTATAAGTATATTTTTTAAAGTAGGAACAAATCCTGATGATGCAAAGATAGATGTAAACAACCGCGTTCAAGCGGCTCTCTCAAGACTTCCAGAGCAGGTTCAAAGACAAGGCGTTAGAGTAAATGAGAAGTCGCCTGATATGCTTCAAGTTATCATCTTAAACTCGCCAAAACAGAGCAGAGATGTCAGTTTCTTGTCAAATTATGCTCTTATAAACATAGTAGATGATTTAAAGAGGGTTAAGGGTGTTGGAGATGTAACTATCTTTGGCGCAAAAGATTACTCTATGAGAGTCTGGATAGACCCATCAAAACTAAAAAAATACTCCCTTACAGTAAATGACTTAGTTACCTCTATCAGAGAGCAAAATGAGCAGTACGCTGCTGGAAAACTCGCAGCTGATCCAATCTCAAGCAAAGAGATGTTCACATATACGATAGAGACACCACAAAGATTTGATGACCCTTCACAATTCTCAGAGATTATAGTAAGAGCAAACGAAGACGGAAGCTCTCTAAAACTAAAAGATGTCGCAACGATTGAGCTTGGCTCTCAAAGCTACAACATGAAAAACAAGCTAAATAATGTTCCAGCTGTACCAATTTTGATATTTTTACAAAGTGGCGCAAATGCGATAGAGACAGCAAAAGAGGTTCGTCAAACTATCGCTTCTATAAGCGAGAACTTTGTTGATGATGTTGAGTATGTTATCCCTTATGATATTACCGACTTTGTTCAAATCTCTATCAATGAAGTTATTAAAACTTTCATAGAAGCTATCATCTTGGTTATTCTTATCATATTTCTGTTTTTACAAAATTTTAGAGCAACGCTTATCCCTGTTTTAGCCGTTCCTGTATCTATAATCGGTGCATTTGCAGGTATGTATATACTTGGTTTTAGTATCAACTTGCTTACGCTCTTTGGGCTTGTTCTTGCCATTGGGATAGTTGTTGATGATGCGATTATCGTTATAGAAAACGTTGAGAGACACATAAAAGAGGGACTTACCCCAAAAGATGCCTCTATAAAAGCGATGCAAGAGGTCTCAGGTGCTCTGATTGCTATCGTTTTAGTACTCTCAGCTGTTTTTCTTCCAGTTGCCTTCTTGGGTGGACTTAGTGGAGAGATGTATAGACAGTTTGCTGTTACCATAGTTATATCGTTGGCTATTTCAGGGCTTGTGGCCCTTACACTTACACCTTCACTTTGTGCTCTGATGCTAAAGCCGACACACAAAGAGCCAAAATATTTCTTCAAATGGTTTAATAACTTTTTTGATAGCGCGACAAGAGGCTACTCAAAAGCGCTAAAACTAACAATACGTTACGCTTTTTTAAGTATGTTGCTCTTTGGCGGACTTATATATGTCACATACGATATGTTTACAACTCTAAAAACAGGGCTTGTCCCAACAGAAGATAAAGGAACTGTTTTTGTATTTAGCTATAACCCTCCTTCTGCTTCACTTAGCAGAACAGATGCTCTTACTTCAGAGATATATGAGATAGCTTCAAAAGAGAAAGATAGTATAAAAAATATAGTGCAGTTTGCAGGAATGGATTTTGTTACATTTTCACAAAGAACAAATGCAGCCGCTACGATTTTGAAACTTCAACCTTGGGATGAGAGAAAAGACCCAACACAACATGCAAGTTATATCGCAGCAGATATGAGCAAAAAGCTCTCCCGTACAAGTGATGGATTCTCTTTTGGTGTTGTTCCTCCGCCGATTATGGGTATGGGAATCGCTGGTGGATTTGAGATGTATGTTCAAAACAGAACAGGCGCTGATTTAAAAGAGCTTCAAAAATATGTAAATGAGATTATACAAAAAGCAAACGCAAGACCAGAGTTAGCAGGAGTTAGGACTACACTAAATACCTCAGTTCCAAAATATAAGATAGAAGTAGATACACCAAAAGCAAAAGCAAAAGGTGTAAATATTGATGAGGTCTATCAGACTCTAAATGCAACTTTTGGAACTTTTTATGTAAACGATTTTAACTTGCTTGGCAGAACTTACATGGTAAATATGCAAGCAGAGGAGTCTTTTAGAAAAACGCCACAAGATTTAGAGAAGATATTTGTCAGAAGTGCGCAGGGCGAGATGATTCCTCTTAGCTCATTTGTAACGCTTAAGCAGAGCGTTGGTGCTGATTTGGTTGAGCGATTTAACCTATTTAGCGCTGCAAAAGTCGCAGGACAAGCCTCTTTAGGATATAGCTCAGGAGACGCACTAAAGGCGATAGAAGAGGTTTCAAATGAGGTTCTGCCTGAGGGATATAGTATTAGTTGGATAGGAACGGCATATCAAGAGAAGCAGATATCTAGTGCTGGAAATTTAGCGTTTATTTTTGGAATAATATTTTTATATCTGATTTTAGCCGCTCAGTATGAAAAGTGGCTTATGCCAATAGCTGTTATTTTGGCTGTTCCTTTTGGTGTGTTTGGAGCTGTTGTCGCCAACCATCTAAGAGGGCTCGATAATGATATTTACTTCCAGATAGGGATACTGGTTCTGGCTGGACTTAGTGCTAAAAACGCCATCTTGATAGTTGAGTTTGCTATACAAAAAAGAGAGCAGGGTATGGAGCTTGTTGAAGCCGTATTAGAGGCCGCAAAAATTCGTCTGCGCCCAATCATCATGACCTCTTTAGCCTTTACGCTAGGGGTTATTCCTCTAGCTATCAGCAGCGGTGCAGGAGCAGCGAGTAGACACTCCATAGGAACAGGAGTGGTAGGCGGAATGTTAGCAGCTACATTTTTAGCGATACTATTTATCCCTCTATTTTATATCTTAGTTTCAAAAATAAGAAACAAAGAGCAGAAGTAAAAAACTACTCCGCTAGGTTGAAAAATCTAGCGGCTTCTAGCTCGTCATCAGTTAAATTTTCTAGTGCAAAATCTTCATCTTCTGATAACAATCTTTTTATCTCTTTTTGACAATACTCAAACATCATATCTTTTGCACTCTCTAAGTTTGCCACAAAACCTAAACCGCTAAATTGGTAAGGCTCAACTTGCTCTATACAGATAAGTGTTCCCTCACACTCGCTCTCAAGCATATCTACAATAGCTCTGTATGAGATGTTAAACTCCGTCGCATGCCAACCGATGTCTTCCATCTCTTTTGTGCCAAACTCATCAACACCATCGGCTGTTGTGTCATCATATGTTGCTCTGGGGGAGTTAAAACCTATAATCTCTTGCCAATTTGAAAAAGCTTTTATAAGAACCCTCTCATCATCTTCAACTATTTGATAGTTTTTTCCAAGAACGCTCTCAATTGAGCTGTTTGCAACAGCCACTCCGCTATAAATAAGAATGTCTGCTGTGGTAAAAGGTTCATAGCATATCTCTCCATCAACTCTTACGCCAAAATGTTTTTGAGACTCTATAGCTTCTAAAAGTTTACTTCTCTTTACTACTATAATTTCTTTAAAAAGATTGAATTTTTTCATAAATATTCCTCTATTTTTAATGGGCATTATAGGAGTTTTTGCTTTATTTTAGTATAATGCCAAAAATTTTTTAAGCGCTTAAGCTTAATAAAAACTAAGGAAAAATAATGGCATTAACTGTTTACTACGACAAAGATTGTAATATCGATCTAATTAAAAGCAAAAAAGTTGCAATGATTGGATTTGGCTCTCAAGGCCACGCACACGCAGAAAATCTAAGAGATAGCGGTGTTGAAGTTGTTGTTGGTTTAAGAAAAGATGGCTCAAGTTGGGCTAAAGCTGAAGCTAAAGGCTTTAAAGTAATGACTGTTGCAGAAGCATCTGCATACGCTGATCTAGTTATGATTTTACTTCCAGATGAAAATCAAGCTGAAATTTATAAAAATGAGATTGAGCCAAACCTAAAAAATGGTGCAACTATTGCATTTGGACACGGTTTTAACATCCACTACGGAAGAATTCACCCAAGAGCAGATGTAAACGTTACTATGATTGCTCCAAAAGCTCCAGGACACACTGTTCGTTCAGAGTTTGTAAGAGGCGGCGGTATTCCAGATTTAATCGCAGTTGGACAAAATCCAAGTGGAAATACAAGAGAGTTAGCGCTTTCATACGCATCAGCTATCGGTGGCGGTAGAACTGCTATCATCGAGACAACTTTCAAAGATGAGACAGAGACTGACCTTTTTGGAGAACAAGCTGTTCTTTGTGGTGGTGCTGTTTCTTTGGTTCAAGCTGGATTTGAAACTTTAACTGAAGCTGGTTACGCTCCAGAACTTGCGTACTTTGAGTGTCTTCATGAGCTAAAACTTATCGTTGACTTGATGTTCCAAGGTGGAATCGCAGATATGAGATATAGTATCTCTAACACTGCTGAGTATGGTGACTACGTTTCAGGTAAACGTGTTATCAACGCAGAATCAAAAGCTGCAATGAAAGAGATTCTAAAAGAGATTCAAGATGGTAGATTTGCAAAAGATTTCATCCTTGAAGGTCAAGCAGGATACCCAAGAATGAACGCTGAGAGAGCAAATGCTAAGGCTTCTTTGATCGAGCAAACAGGTGTTAAACTTCGTACAATGATGCCATGGATTGCAGCAAACAAAATAGTAGATACTACTAAAAACTAAAATAGCGACGCATTTTCTGCGTTGCTTTGCTCGTTACGTGCTTCAGCACGCTTCCTCACTCTTTTTGTTTTTTAAGCATCCAAATTTAAGTACAAAAAAAATCAAAAATAATTAACAAGTTTTAAAGCAGTTGTTGAACTCTTATAAAAGTAGAGAGCAAAATAGCACTTTTATCTACATGTGAGCTTTTCATCTTTAGTTCACTCTCTAAGAGTAGCTCGTGAAGTTTATAGTATTGTCTAGGTTTGATTTTTATAGCTTGAGTTGCTTTTTCTTCAACTACATGAGGCGGAGGTTTGTATCCTAAGATTTCTATCGGGTTTGGTGCGCCATTTACTCTTATGTAGATATTAAACATATAGAGCTGTGTAAGATAAGAGGTTAAAGCCGTTAAGAGGCGTATCTCATCCTCTCCATGCTCAAGAAGATTCATCAAATCACTCTTAAAATCTCTCTTATTGATAACTTTTTTTATAAAATCATCTATGCTAATCTCAGCAAGTCCAAAAATAAGTAAATCGATCTCTTTTGCAGTTATCGCTCTATCATAAACCCTAAGCTTTTCTATCTCATTTGAAGCAAGAGCAATATCAGAGTTATGTATGTTTAGTAGATGATTTATAGTTTGTGTGTCTATGTTTACATTTTTCTCACGAGCAATTTGTGCAATACTAGAGAGTGCTTCAGCATGGCTTGGATGAAAAAACCTAACACACATAGTTTTAGTCTTTGTAGAAGGCTTTGCATAAGAGGCATAATCAGTTCCAAAATAGGCATAAACAAAACTATTCTCAGAGCTTTTTTCACACTGTTCTATCAATATATCCAGCTCTTTTTTTGGAATTTTTTTTTCACTTTTTATGATTAGAATATTTTTATCACCAAATAGTGAAGCTTGAGATAAGTGGGCTTTTGCAGAGTTAAAGTTATACTCATCATGATATAACTTTAAAACAGAGGCATTTTCTATATGTGTAAGAAACTCTGTATATCTATCTATTAAAAAGCTACTCTCGCCAAAAAGTATAAAGCTATTTGAGAGTGAGCGGTTTTTTATATGTTTATCTAGTTCGTTTTTGTACACACTTAAATCTCTTTTTCTAGTATCTCAACTATTGATGCATAGATTTTTGCTTTAGCTATATCTACTTTGTCTATTCTTACTTTTACATCATCAAAAAGAGCAGCGTCAAGATTATGTGTGATGTAAAATCTTGCACCAGAGATTGTGTCATGAAGCTCAGCTTTGAAGAATGGATCAGTTGAAGTAACTCTTGCATTAAACACATTGTCAATGTTTTCTGATGCCCAACGAGCAAATTTTCTAGCCATAAATTCAACCTCTATAGTTGAGGCTTCTCTCTCTTTTTCGCTAACACTCATACAGAGTGACTCTATATTTCTTAAAACATAAGAGCCTTCTGTTGTATCATGATTACTGATAGCTTTTAGAAGCCTGTGAACGATTAGGTCGGAGTATCTTCTAATTGGCGAAGTAAAGTGTGTATACTCATCAAATCCAAGCCCAAAGTGCCCAGCATTTATAGGAGCATATCTAGCTTGCATTTGTGACTGGATAATTAGTGTATCTACCTCAGAGACAAGATTCATCTCGGCGGCTTGTTTTTGTATCTCTGTTATTGTCTCTTTTATAGATTTTTTGATATTTATAAACATACCAATTCCAGCTAACTCTTGATAAAGATTTTGAAGTTTCATCTGGTTTGGAGGCTCATGGATACGAAAAACTCCTCTTGTAAATCTCTTTGCAGCCTCTTTATTTGCTAAGAGCATACAATCTTCAATCAGAGCGTGAGATGGGGTCTCCTCAGCATAAGAGGTACTTAATATATTTGAGTTTTTATCAATGAACATCTCAAGTTCATTTGAACGGAAGTTGTAACCTATCTTTAGTCTCTTAGCCTTTAGCGCATCAGTAATAACTCTCAATTTATGAATATACTCAAAAATCTCAATTTCTGATGGATTTTGAGGCTCTAAGTTGCCTTTAAAAAGTTCATCAACCTCTTCATAGTTAAATCTTCTTTGTGAATGAATAATGGCTTCATAAACTTTTGAACTGCTTACTTCTAGGGTTTCTAGGTCAAGCTTCATCTCAAAAACATAAGCTAGTCTATCTACATGTGGCTGCAGTGAGCAGAGTGTTTCACTCAGTTCACGAGGAAGCATTGGGATAGAGCGATGAGGAAGATAGATAGAGAAACTTCTGTAAATTGCTTCATTGTCAATTGCCCCAAAAGGCTCTACATAGTGGCTTACATCAGCAATTGCAACATAAAGAGTAGTAGTATCTTCATCATAGTAGATTGCATCATCAAAATCTTTTGCAGTAACTGGATCTATCGTACAAAAAGCCAGTTTTCTTAAATCTACTCTTGAAGGGTGTTTTGTGGCATCAACCTCTTTAAATGAGGATGCAATCTCTAGCACTTCAGGTTCAAAAGCATCATGTTTGTTATAGTGTGCTAAAACAATCTTCTCATCAACTAGTGGGTCTTTGATATTTCCTAAGCGTTCCATAATAGTAAAGTCTTGATTGTTTATTTTAAAAACATCGCCATCTTCGTAACTATCCAGTTCGTCTTTAGAAATCTCTACACCTACTGGAAAGTCCGTTTTTAAATCAACTAATGATTTATGAGCATCTTTTGTGAGTATGTATGCAACACTGTATGTAAGTGCGCGTCCTAAAATTTCAACTATTTTTGCACTAGGAGAGCCTCTTTTGCCAAGAAGTCTTTGGGCAATTATCAAATCACCCTCTTTGGCTTTTGTTGTTTCAATATTATCTATAAAGAGGTCACGAACATATTCGCCTATAACATTAAGATATGCAGTGCCGTTTTGAATAAGTCCAAGAGTTCCAGCGCGATATTTTGAGTTAAATTTATAAAGAGTACCTGTTTTTGTTATGTACTCTTTTGCTAAAAAATCATTAACAAATTTGAGTTCATTTGCAGATACATCTTGCTCATCGAGTCCATGAGTGAGTCTAATAAGAAGAGATTTCATAGAGATGATTAAATGTTTTCTAAAGCTTTGTCAAAACTTTCCATATCAAGGTTGTATTTGATTATAAGCTCTTTAGCTGCGGCAATACTATCATCTGTAATAGAGCCGTTAATTTTTACAGTTGTACGAACTACTTGTAAAATTTGTACTGCTTTTTTAATATTATCATTTGCATTTTCTGGATTTTGGCAGTTTCTTATAGTTTCAACAAGTCCAGCTTCAAATCTCCAATGCTCAAAAATAGAAGCACTTACTTCTGGAGTGTCAACACCAGCAACTTCTCTCTCTGCTGCTTCAACATCATCAAGAGATATTAGCGCCTCTTTGAATTTTTCTTGGCTCATATCAAGCATGATTTGTTGTGCAATGAGAACTTTTCCAATCTCAACTAAAAATGCGGCAGGTGATAAAATACCTAGAAGTTTTGCCTCTTTTCTTAGACACCATGAAGTAACAAGAGCATGCTGTTTTTTAGATAGCGCAGAGAACATATCGTTATCGATACCGTATACAGATAAATCAAGAGTAAAACTTTTTTTAACAATAGAAGCTAGAGCAAATCCTCTAACGGTACCCATGCCAAATAGACCAACTGCTTGATTTATAGTGTTTATCTCGCGGCTAAAGCCGTAAAGTGGAGAGTTTGCAGCTTTTAATATGTCTGCTGTTAAAAGAGGATCTTTTTCTAAAATCTTTACCATGTCATTAAAAGTGCTATCTGGATCTTGATAAACAGCTTCTATCTGCATTGCAGACTCAGGAAGAGGCGGGAGTTGTTTGATTTTTTTTAGGATTTCGTCAGTCATTTACTTCTCTCTTTTGTGAGTAATTATAATTTACAAAGATAATACATATATGTTCATAAAAAAGCACTGAATATTTACAAATTGTTGATACTATTGACTCTTAATTTTAAAAAAAAGGAAAATAATATGCACAAAGAAGCGATGCTAACGCAACTTGGATATGTACCAAATGATGCCTTGCTAAACCAACTAGAAAGAATAGAATCAAATACACAAGGGTATGAGAAAATACAAAAACATATTATGGATTTAAATGACCATTTGCGAGTAGACGACTCTTATGTTGCTATGTCAAATTCAAACGACTATTTTAAGATAAAGATTGACTCATCTTCGCCAGAAGCGGTAGAACAAGCACATGAAAAAGTAAAGCGCTTTAGCGAAAAATATAAAGTTAAAGTGGATAAATTAGAAAATAAAAACACCTACTACATAGTAGGCTTTAACCATTAATAAGCACTAAATTGCAAGAGCCAATGAGCATAGAGGGATACGACATCCTAATAGAAGAGTTTAAGTTTTTGCTAGAGATAGAAAAGCCCAAAGTTGCGCAAGAAAAGCTCATTGCTGCGGCCTTGGGAGATAGAAGTGAAAACGCAGATTATCAAGCTGCTAAAGAGAAATTGCGTCATATCGATAAGAGGCTTTTTTATCTAAACTCTATGATACAAAAAGCATCTATTATAGACCCATCAGTGCTATCGCATACAAAAGTTAGCTTTGGAAGCAGTGTTAGGATTTTAGATTTAGAGAGAGATGAAGAAGAGATTTACACAATCTGTGGTGTTTTAGAGTCAGAACCAGAAAATGCCCTTATAAGTGTACACTCTCCACTAGCTCGTGCTATGCTTGGAAAGAGTGTAAGTGAAGAGTTTAAAATCCAGCTTCCACTTGTAAAAAAAGAGTATGAAATCTTAGAAATTTACTATAAAAACATCTTTTCACTTAAGAAAAATATCCGTAAAAAGTCCGATTTTGCCTTCCATTAAATTTCTTTGCCAACTATTTTAAGATATAATCCCACTTTAAAAACCAAAAATTAAATTTTTAGGATTCCACGTGAGCCAACAACTACAAGACATTGAAAAAGTACTATCTTCACACAAGCTTTCAGGCGATGATTATGCGCATATTAAACAGATTTTAGGTCGTGAACCAAATCTTGTTGAAATCGGAATTTTTTCTGCAATGTGGAGTGAACACTGTAGCTATAAATCTTCAAAAGTACATTTAAATGGCTTTCCTACAAAAGCGCCATGGGTAATTCAAGGACCTGGGGAAAATGCTGGTGTTATAGATATTGGTGGCGGTTATGCTGCTGTTTTTAAGATGGAATCACACAATCACCCTAGCTTCATAGAGCCGTATCAAGGTGCTGCAACAGGTGTCGGCGGAATTATGCGCGATGTCTTTACTATGGGTGCTCGTCCTATTGCAAACTTAAATGCGCTTAGATTCGGAGATGTTTTAAAAGATAACAAAACTTCAGCGCACCAGCGTTATCTGGTTCGTGGAGTTGTGGCTGGAATCGGTGGATATGGTAACTGTATGGGAGTTCCTACAATCGGTGGAGAGACAAGTTTTGACGAGTGTTATAATGGAAATATCCTAGTAAATGCTTTTACTCTTGGACTTGCAAAAAGTGATGAGATATTTTACGGAAGAGCCGATGGAATAGGCAATCCTGTTATATATGTTGGTGCTAAAACTGGACGTGATGGTTTAGGTGGAGCTGTTATGAGTAGTGACAGCTTTACAGAGGAGTCAAAATCTCTTCGTCCAACTGTTCAAGTTGGAGACCCATTTACTGAGAAACTTCTGCTTGAGGCTTGTTTAGAGCTTTTCAAAACAGATCATGTTGTAGGTATTCAAGATATGGGTGCAGCAGGTCTTACTTCTAGCTCATTTGAGATGGCAGGACGTTCAGGCTCTGGAATGATTATGCACCTTGACCGTGTTCCTGCTCGTGAAGAGGGTATGACTCCTTATGACTTTATGCTTAGTGAATCTCAAGAGCGTATGCTTCTTTGTGCAAAAAAAGGTAGTGAAGCAGAGATTATAAAAATCTTTGAAAAATGGGACCTTGATGCTGCTGTAATTGGTGAAGTTACTGCTACTGGAAATATGGAGCTATTCTGGCATGGAGATAAAGTTGCAGAGGTTCCAGTTAATCCTGTAAGTGAGGAAGCGCCAGTTCTAAACCGTCCAATGAGCAGACCTGCTTACTTGGATAAAATTGCTTCTGTAACGATAGATGATTTTGCAAGAGTATCAAATCAAGAGGCATTTGAGAGACTTACAAAATCTATGGAAGTTGTAGACAAGGCATGGATTTATACACAATATGACTCAATGGTGCAAACTAACACTATTAAAAATGGTGGAATGCTTGACGCTTCTGTTGTTCGTGTAAAAGAGAATGGAAAAGCTCTTGCAATGAGCGCTGATTGTAATGTTCGTTACTGCTATATAGACCCAAAAGGCGGCGCTGCAGCGGCTGTAATTGAGTCTGGAAGAAACGTTGCTATGAGTGGAGCTAGACCTCTTGCTATAACGGATTGTCTAAATTTTGGAAATCCTGAAAACCCTGAAGTTATGTGGCAGTTTGGACAAAGTTGTTTAGGTATAAAAGAGGCTTGTAGTGCTCTTACAACACCTGTAATTGGCGGAAATGTATCTTTATACAATGAGACAAATGGTGTATCTGTATTTCCAACTCCATCAATCGCAACAGTTGGTGTAAATGATGACCAAAACAAAGTTTTGATGTCAAGCTTTCAAGGCGAAGGAAACACTCTTTATCTAGTAGGAGAATCAAACTCTGAATTTGGTGGCTCTTTATATATGAAAGAGGTTTGTGGAGTTGTTGCTGGAGTGCTTCCTGAGATTGATTATGAAAAAGAGCTTACTCTTTGGGATTTGGTAATTGAGGCAAACAAAAAAGGTATCTTAGAGTGCGCAAAAGATGCAAGTAGTGGCGGTGTTGCTATCGCTCTTGCTAAGATGGCAGCCGTAAGTGGGCTTGGATGTAGTGCGAGAATGCTTGTGAATGATGAGAGAGACATTTTTGCAGAGAGCATGAGCCGTGCAATTATAGAAGTAAAACAAGAAAACTCTGCTTCATTTGAATCAATGGCTGGAGTACTACAGTGTCAAAAACTTGGAACAGTAGGCGGAGATATAGTAAAAATCAACAATGTTTCAATGAGTATGAAAGAGCTTCAAGACAACTACTTTAACACATTTAAAAGAGTAATTGAGAGAGATATCTAATCTACTCTCATATACTCAAGCGCAAACTCTCCTAAGATTCTCTTCTCAATACTGCTTCTGTAATTAGGGGCGATTGAGTCAATTGAGAGAATCTTCTCCAAAATATCTCTATGCTGTATAGGATTTGCAAACGCCATATTTGCGTCAAGTATTGATACTTGGTTTTCATCTCTGCCTTGTAAAACTACTTCATCCCCAGCAACTATCTCTCCCTCTTCAAGTACTCTATAGTACCATCCTGTTAGACCCGTTATATAAATCTCATTTGTAAATTTTTTGTTGTTCCATCTTTTAGCGATTTTAAAACAGGGCTTTCTTGGCTGAGACACCTGCAAAAGAGTTGAGCCGATTTTATGAATATCGCCCAGATATACACTGCTCTCATGTAGCCCAGAGATGGTAAGATTTTCAGCAAGTGCACCAAAGGGAAGATTATCTACATCTAAGAACTCTGCCCACTCTTTGTAGTTCTCATAACTGTTTGCAAAAACTGCTTTTTCCAATCCGCCATGATGAACTTTATCTGCTACTTCATCGCCAACTATGCCATATCTGCTAACAAAAACTTTTGACTTAACTACCTCTTTAAACGAGGCACTCTCCCAATACTTTTGTAAAAATTCACTACTCTCTTTATCGCCATAACCATTTACTTTGCCTATTTGAATAGATACAACACTGTTTTTCATAGATACAACCTTATCAAAAAAGATTATTGTAACAAAAAAGCAGAAAAAAATTATTTCATATAACTAAAAAATATCTCTAAAACTTTTTTATATAACTAAGAAGCTCTGGGTCTAGCATATACTTTTTACTAGTGACTTCATCAATGTTTTTGTAAACAAAGCCGTTTTTAGTGTAGCAGATAACGCTTGAGTTAATGTTCTCAAGAAGCGCGTCAATAGCATGATTTATAAACTTGTAAGCCATAAGCCTGTCATATATGCTAGGGCTCCCGCCTCTTTGAGTATGGCCTAAAACAGTTACTCTTGCCTCTATGCCTACTTTTTGCTCAAGCCACTCTGCAACATCTTTTGAACTATCTTTAATACCCTCTGATACTACAACGATAAAATATTTTCTTCCGTTTTTTATCTGCTCTTTAAAGCTCTCTTCATAACTTCTCAAATCATATTTTACTTCTGGTATAAGACAGAGTTCCGCTCCGCTACATAAAGATGACACAAGAGCCAAATAACCGCAGTCTCGCCCCATTGTCTCTATTACAAATGCTCTTGAAAATGAGGAGGCGGTATCTCTGATGTTGTCAATTGACTCTTTGATTACGTTTAGAGCTGTGTCCACTCCAAGACAGTAGGTAGTGCCGTTGATGTCGTTATCTATGGTTGAGGGGATACCGCAAAACTTCACGCCATGCTCTTTATAAAATATATCCATTCCTCTAAAAGAGCCATCTCCGCCCAATACAACTAACAGCTCAATATGTAGAGCATCAAGATTTTTCTTTGCCACTTCTCTGTAGCTCTTATCCATAAACCTTTTGCTTCTTGAAGAGCCCAAAATTGTACCGCCACGATTTATAATCCCAGCAACATCGTTATGAGATGCTTTGGTTATTTTATTATCAATGAGTCCCTCAAATCCGTTATAAATAAAATAAGGAGTTAGCCCTTTTTCAAATGCATACTCAACAAACTCTTTAATTGCAGGATTCATTCCGCTTACGTCACCGCCAGAGGATAAAATAGCTATATTTTTCATCAAATCTCTCAACTTAATTTCTTATAGTTTACCATTATCTAAAGTCGAGTTAGATAAAATTAGAGAATTTATTTTTAGGAAATTTTAATGAAAAGAGCGTTGGTAAGCGTAAGCGATAAGAGTGGTGTAGTTGATTTTTGTAAATCGCTTGTAAAAAATGGTTTTGAGATTATCTCAACTGGTGGAACATATAAGATACTGGTAGAAAATGGCATCAAAGCTATTGAGATAGATGAGGTAACAAAGTTTCCTGAGTGTTTTGAGGGACGTGTTAAAACTCTAAACCCTTTTGTTCACGGCGGAATTTTACATAGACGCGACAAACAATCACACTTAGACCAAGCAAAAGAGCTGGGCGTTGAAGCTATTGATTTGGTTTGTGTAAATCTTTACCCTTTTAAAGCGACTATTGAAAAGACCGATGATTTTGAAGAGATTATAGAAAATATAGATATTGGCGGACCTGCTATGGTTCGCTCAGCTGCAAAAAACTTTGATAGCGTTATGATAGTAACTGATGTTAGCGACTATGCAAGAGTGATAGACGCACTAGAAAATGAGAAAAATACATTAGAGTTTAGAAGAAATCTAATGATAAAAGCTTACGAGCATACTGCATCGTATGATAGTATGATAGCAAACTATATGAACACTCGTTTTAACGGTGGTTTTGGAGCAAAACAGTTTATAGTTGGAGAGAAAGTGATGGATACTCGCTATGGCGAAAATCCTCATCAAAAGGGTGCTTTGTATGAGTTTGATAAACACTACTCAGATAACTTCAAAACATTAAAAGGTGAAGCGAGTTTTAACAACCTAAACGACTTAAGCGGTGCTGTAAAAATTGCTTCTGCTTTTGGAGATGAGAATGCTGTTTGTATAACAAAACATGGAAATCCATGTGGTTTTGCTATAAAAGATACCCTATTAGAGGCTTATGAAGAAGCCCTTAAGTGTGACCCAGTTTCTGCTTTTGGCGGTGTTGTTGCAGTTAATGGCGTTGTGAACAAAGAGTTGGCTCTAAAAATGAATGAGATATTTTTAGAAGTAATCATTGCAGGTCGTATTACCCAAGAAGCACAAGAAGTTTTTGCTTCTAAGAAGCGTATCAAGTTATTTGAGATGGGAAGCGAGAAGTTACTCTTAGCTAATGACGCTAAAGACTTCAAACATATAGACGGCGGTTTTGTCTATCAGGATGCCGATAAGGTAAATGATGATGAAGTAAAAAATGCAAAACTAATGACGACTAGAGACGCAACAAGCCAAGAGAAAAAAGATATGGAGATAGCTTATAAAGTAGCATCTCTTACTAAATCAAACTGTGTTGTTTATGTCAAAAACTCTGCGATGGTAGCCGTTGGTATGGGCATGACAAGCCGTGTTGATGCAAGTCAGTGCGCACTAAAAAAGGCTAAAGAGATGGGGCTTGATGTAACAGGAGCAGCACTTGCAAGTGAAGCGTTTTTTCCATTCCGTGACAGCATTGACGCAGCCGCTGCAGCGGGTGTTAAGAGCGTAATAGAACCAGGTGGAAGCATAAGAGATGAAGAAATCATAGAAGCGGCAAATGAGTATGGTATGAGCCTATACTTCTCAGAAGTAAGACACTTTTTACACTAAGCGTTTAAAGAGCAGGGATAAGAGTTATCTCTGTTATCTCACTACATGCACCAAGTCGCATGGGTGGACCCCAAAATCCAGTGCCTTTGTTTACGTAGATTTGCAACTCTTTGTTGTGTTGGTGTAAACCGCTAATATATGGTTGTTGAAGTTTTACTAAAAATCTAAATGGAAATAGCTGTCCTCCGTGGGTATGACCACTTAGCATCAAATCAACGCTATCATTTACCTCTTCTATATATTTTGGTTGATGCGCTAAGAGGAGCGTTGGAGAGTTTTTTAAATTTTTTAATGCTTTGTTTATATCTGGTGCATACTCGTTTGTTCTATACCCAAATAAGTCATAAACCCCAGCTAAATTAAAGCCCTCACCCTCATCGCCAATATATATATTTTCATTCTCCAAAACCCTTATGCCTAGCTTTTTTAAGCTCTCTAGGATTTTGGCTATATCATGAAAATACTCATGATTTCCAGCTACAAAAAAGGTCCCATATTTTGAATTGAGATGAGCAAGTTCAGCTACGATATCTCCTCCTCGTTCCATATCTATATCTATCAAATCTCCAGTTATAACTACTAAATCTACATTTAGAGCATTTACTCTTTGAACAATATCTTTTATAAAAGTTTTGTTTATTAGTCCGCCTATATGAATGTCACTGAGTTGAGCAATTTTATAGTTTTTTTTGAGGTTTTTTATAGCTACTTCCACTTTTTCAAGTTTAATATCTCTTGCGTTATAGATAGATTTTGCACTAAGTGTTGATGCAAAGGCAAGTGAAGATATATCAAGAGAGCGTTTGAAAAAATCTCTTCTTCTTTTTGAGAGAGGGGCTCTTTTAAGCATAACTATTGATATATCATAGATAATAGCTGTACAAAATAGTAGAAAAAGTATACCTATCGGGAGTGAGAAGAGAAAGTAGAGCCAGTTAGGAAAATCTACATAATAGCGTCCCAGCATATAACCGATAATGCCAAAAAAGTTCACAAATAAAAAAATACGAAAGTAAAATTTATTTATTGACTTTATATCAAGATGAGCTATAAATCTTCTTGATATATAGAAGTTAATAAGAGCAAATACGCCTAAAAAAGCTGTGAAAAATAGTATTGGATTCATGTTTGAAGTATAGCAAATAATACTAAACTGATGGCTCAACCTTGATTGACATCCGCTCAACTCTTGTGATATAATCTCACTTAATAATCAAATAATATATATTAGGAAACAAATATGGCAAAATCTTTATATGACACACTTGAAGTTTCAGAGAGTGCAACTGAAGCAGAGATAAAAAAAGCGTATAGAAAACTAGCAAGACAATACCATCCAGATGTAAACAAAGAGAAGGGTGCGGAAGATAAATTTAAAGAGATAAATTCAGCGTATGAGATACTAAGCGATAAAAAGAAAAAAGCACAATATGACGCTCACGGCGATAATATGTTCGGTGGACAAAATTTTCATGACTTCTCGCGTTCACACGGTGGCGGAAGTGGCGATTTGGATGAGATATTAAGAAGTATGTTTTCAGGGGGAGGCGGTTTTGGAGGGTTTGGTGGCTCTTCATTCGGCGGTGGCGGTTTTGGCGGACATCAACAACCAAATCTTGATATAGAAACAAGCGTTACGATTCCATTTGTTGTTTCAATCCTTGGCGGCTCTCACTCTGTGGCAGTAAATGGAGAGCGATTTGATATAAAGATTCCAGCGGGTGTAAATAGTGGAGAGAAGATGCGCGTTAAGGGCAAAGGACATGCTCAAAGCGGACGCGCTGGAGACCTGTTTTTAAAGATAAATGTTGCCTCAAATCCTGAGTACACAAGAGATGGCGATGATTTAATCAAAAAATTTGATGTTCCGCTTTATGCAGCACTCTTTGGAGAGAAGGTAACTATCCAGACGTTAGAAAAAGAGATAAAGTTAAAAATCCCTCAAAATACAAAAAATAACCAAAGATTTCGTGTAAAAGAGATGGGTGCAATGAACCGTAAAACAAAAGAGCGCGGAAATCTATATCTTGAGGCAAATATAGTTTTACCTAAAATTGAAGAACTTGATGAAAAGTTAGTAGAGTTAATGAGAGAAAAACTACCAAAAGGAGAGAGAGATGATTCATGATTATGATGAACCAGTATATCTGATAAGTATTGTTGCAAAAGTTTTAGAGATACATCCACAAACCCTTAGGCAGTATGAGAGAGAAAATCTTGTAACTCCATCAAGGTCTAACGGAAAGATAAGACTCTATTCGCAAAGAGATATAGATAGAATCAAGCTTATACTAAGACTCACACGTGAGCTTGGAGTAAACCTTGCTGGAGTTGATATTATCTTGAGATTAAAAGAGAATGTTGATGGGATGGAGCAGGATATTTTAACACTTAGACAAGAGGTTATGAGAGCAAAAAACTCTCAAACTGTCTCTCACGATAAAGCGCTTGTTACTAAAAAAAGTATCTATGAGATGATAATTTTTAAGAAGTAACTACTCTTTAAGTCTTGAAATATCTGCGCCAACATTTTGCAGTTTTTTCTCTAAAGAGTCGTAACCTCTATCTAGGTGATAAATACGGTGAACATTAGTTATACCATCTGCTACCAACCCAGCTAAAACCAAAGCACTTGAAGCTCTTAAATCTGTTGCCATAACATCAGTTCCGCTTAGTTTAGAGTGCCCATTTACTGTCGCTACATTTCCATTTAAAGATATGTCTGCACCCATTCTTTGAAGCTCACTAACATGCATAAATCTGTTCTCAAACAATCTCTCTTCAATGATAGAAGTCCCATCCGCTTGAGTAGCAAGTGCTAAAAATTGGGCTTGCATATCTGTAGGAAATGCTGGGTACTCTTGTGTTACAATCTTTACATGTTTGATAACTTCTGATGGATGAATAGTAATAGAGTCATCTGTTATAGTAAATTTGCTTCCCATCTCTTGAAGTTTTGATAAGACAGCGCCTAAATGTTTTGCGTTAGCACCCTTTAGCGTAAGCTCTGACCTTGTAATAGCCGCAGCACATAGATAAGTTCCAGCTTCAATACGATCTGGTATAACACTAAAAGGCTCAATATCTAGAAGTTCACCAGCTGTACCGTGGATAGTTAAAACAGCAGTTGCAATGCCATCAATCTTTACCCCACTCGCATTTAATATCTCGCATAATTGAACTACTTCAGGCTCTCTTGCCGCATTAGTAATAGTTGTGACTCCACTTGCCAAAGCTGCCGCCATAACGATATTTGCAGTCCCTGTTACTGTAATCTTGTCAAAAATTATATTACAACCCTTTAGCCCATTGGGTGCGATAGCGTGAATATAACCAGCTTCTATGTTTATCACAGCACCCATCTGCTCTAACGCTTTTAGGTGTAAGTCAACTGGACGCTGTCCGATAGCGCATCCGCCAGGAAGAGATACCTCACAATGCCCAAATCTAGCTAATATTGGACCAAGCACTAAAATAGAGGCGCGCATAGTTTTTACAATGTCATAAGTCGCTTTTGTCTGATTTAGAGTTGATGTGTCGATTGTTGTTGTATCATTTTCCCATGAAGATGAGCACTCCGCGCCCAAATTTGATAAGAGCTTTAAAAGAGTTTTTATATCTGCTACATGAGGCAAGTTTTTTATAGTTACTATATTTTTAGCAAGTATACTCATGGCAATAAGAGGAAGAGCTGCGTTTTTTGCGCCAGAAATTTTTATTTCGCCATGTAGTTTTTGGGCTTTTTGTATCTGTAAGTAATCCATGGTTATCTTTTTGTTGAGGTTTGAAATTATATCAAAAATAGTTTGCGTTTTTGGTATAATCACTTAAGTTAATATAGGAAGAAGCTATGAGTTCAGCCTTAGATAGATTAAAGAATCTAACAAATAAAATATCGAGTTATGAGCGTACAAGAAAAGATAATTTAGTTCTTCTTGAAGAGCTTTATAACAGTTTGGGAATAAATCAAAAGGTTGAAGAGTTCAGTGAACTGTTTAATTTTAAAGCCATAAATCTATCAGGTGCATCACTTTTAAATGAGACTCTGGGAGAGGTAAAAAAAGATAAATATCTTCAAATACTAGCAATTGGCTATGACAAAGAAGCTGTTGTAAAGAGTAAAAATATCTCGCTTGGTTATTTTGGAAAAGCCCAAAATGTTGATGAGGAGCTCAAAAACAGAGTGGTAGAATTTATCATTCGTTTTAGGTTTGAGAAGAGTTTTATGACTCTTGAACACTACTATACAATGCTAGAATCTTTTAAGAGTGATGAGTAGATTTTTTCTCCTTCTTTGGCTTAGATGGGCAACTCGTTTAACTCTTTGTAGCACATTTCTCGCACTATTCTTCTCATCACTGCTAACACTCTTTGTCTATTTTTCTCAAGGCGCACCAGAATTAATTTCTGAGGTAAATATAGCTCTCTTTGATATTTTAAAATTTTGGTTTATGATATTTTGGCCACTAACTATATTAATCGCACTCTTTAGAAGTTTAAAGTATCTCTTTAACAGTTGTATAAATGGCTTTGAGTTAAAACTTTTAAGTTGTGATGCAAAGAGCTATATAGAACAAATCGGATATGGAGATTTGGTAAGGGTATGGAGAAAGTGGCTTATGCTTCTTATATGGCTTGTAAGTGCATTTGTGATTTTTGCTCTTGTTTATACATATGCGCTTTCATCGTATAGTGGGCTCTTTGAGTGGTTTGACATCTATACTCTTTATATTTTTATACTGATATCTGGCTATATATCTTTTGTGCTTATGAGCACAAGATGTAAAAAAATAGAGATACGCCCATGTTAATTTTTTTGGATTTAGAGACTACGGGACTAGAGAGCAGTGATAAAATCTGCTCTATCGGAATGATTTGTCTGGATAAAGAGGTAGTTTTTTCATTTTACGAGCTTATCAATGAAGATAAAAAAATATCTTCAAAAGCTTCAAGTATAAACCATATAACAAATGAGATGCTAAAAGATAAACCAAAACTCAAAGATAGCCAAGCATGGAAAATTTTACATGAGAACAATAATCAAGACTCAACCATAATCGCACACAACGTAAATTTTGACCTCAAAATGTTAATGCAGAGCGGGTTTTTGTGGCAAGGTAAAATAGTTGATACGCTTAGAGTCACAAAACATCTTATTCCAGAGTGCGAGGAGTTCTCTTTGCAGTTTTTAAGATATGAGTTAAAACTATATAAAGATGAGCAAAAAGAGGCACTAAAGTACAACGCAGATATATCTCCTCATAATGCCCTAAGTGACGCTTTACACGTAAAACTTCTGTATGAATATCTCTTAGAGATAAAGGCACATGATGAGTTAATCTCTTTGAGTTTAAAAAATGTTTTGATTGAAAAATTCAGTTTTGGAAAATATAGCGGTCGTTATATAGAAGAGATAAGTATGTGCGACAGAGGTTATTTGGAGTGGATGCTCTTGCAGATGAGGGATATAGACGATGATTTGAGATATAGTATAAGCAGGTTTTTATAAAGTTGCTATGCTATACTTTTGTCCAAAAATAGAATTATTATAAGGATAATATTTGAGAGTAGCTGTTGAGTGTAAGTCCCCGCTTTTACAAAAATCACTTGAAGTTTTTTTATCAAAGCATCTTAGCTCTCTAAAAAATTGTGATATTGTTGTTCGAGATGTACGAGTTCTTGATGACGAGAAATCTTTTTTTATAGCTAGTTCAGGGGAGTGTAACCTTATAAAACCTTTTTCAAAATCTCAGCTAATACTCGCTCTTGAGAGACGATATAAAGAGATGAACAAAGGAAATCTTCACTATCTGAATAAAATATATCAAGAGGATGAAGATGATGATGAAGTTCAAAGTATGGGCTTTGATATCTTAGAGAAACGAATAGAGGCTCTAACAAAAGAGTATCAAGACAATATTTTAAGAGCTGTGAGAGCGTTTTATGAAAAGTAACTTTATAACAAAGAAAATTATTGCTGGAAAGTTTAAAAATAAAACTATAAAATTACCTCCTAAAACAACAACAAGAAGCTCAAAAGCGATAGTTTTAGAATCTTTCTTTAATACAATTCAATTTGAAATCATAGATTCAACTTTTGTTGAGCTATTCTCAGGAAGCGGTTCAATTGGGCTTGAGGCACTTAGTCGTGGTGCTGCTAAGATAATCTTTATGGAGAAAAACAGTGAAGCTCTTAAGGTGCTGCGAGAAAATATAGCTCAAATGGATCCATCTTCATGTGAAGTTTACAGCGGAGATACATTTTCAAATATCTCAACTGTTGTAAAAAATCTTCAGAAGAGAAATCTAAAAGCATATTTTTATATTGACCCGCCTTTTAGCACTAGAGAAGGGATGGAAGAGATATACGATAAAACAGTCTCACTTATCGCAACTTTGCCAAAAGAGTGTGTAAAACTTATCATCATAGAACATATGAGCACACTTGTCATACCAGATGAAATAGGCTCTTTTAGTGTACAAAAAGTCAAAAAATTTGGAAACACTACTCTCTCATATCTACAAAGTGAGTAAAGTGGAATAACATTTGCTGTATATCCCCATATTTAAGGATATACGATGAAAAAAATTCTATTTTTATTTACTGCTTCACTTCTCTTTAACGCAACACTATTTGGTGCTAAGATTAGTGACGTAGCTAGTATTGTCGGAGTAAGAGATAATCACCTCATAGGCTACTCTTTAGTTGTAGGTCTTCAAAAAACTGGGGATGGAACAACTTCAAAATTTACACTTCAGTCAATCGCAAACATGCTAAAAGCTATGAATATTGACATGGAATCAGCTGATATAAAATCAAAAAATGTTGCAGCTGTTGTTGTAACCGCGGAACTTGCACCATTTGCAAGACAAGGCGATAAGATAAATATCACAGTATCTTCAATCGGTGATGCAAAATCACTTGAGGGCGGAACACTCCTTATGACTCCCCTAAAAGGTGTTGATGGAAAAATCTACGCACTTGCACAAGGTGCCGTAAGTATCGGCGGAAGAAATGCAAAAGGTGCTGGAGATTCTCATCCTACTGCTGGACTTATTTATGATGGCGGGTTGGTTGAGAGAGAAATTAGTATAGACCTTTACAATCAAGAGTATGTAACACTCTCGCTCAAAGATGCAAACTTTCAAAATAGTGTATCAATTCAAAAAACTCTAAATAGCCACTACTCAACAGAGGTTGCAGTAGCTATGGACTCTAGAACGGTTAAGCTAAAAAAACCATCAAACAAAACTATGATAGAGTTTTTAGCAGAAGTTCAAGAAGTTGATATGGACTATAGTATCAAAGATAGAATAGTTATAAACGAGAGAACAGGAACAATTGTCTCTGGCGTTGGTATACATATAAAACCTATAATAATGACTCATGGCGATATAACAATCAAAATCACAGAACAAAATAGCCCAAGCAAACCAGCAGGTTCAATGGTTGTAGATGAAAATATGGTAATAGGGCTTAATGAAAATGAGCTATATACAAAAGAGGGTACTACAACCGTTGCAAATCTTGTTCGCTCTCTTCAGAAGCTTGGAGCTACGCCAAAAGATATTATCTCAATCTTAGAAGCTATGAAGAGTGCTGGTAGCATCTCTGCTGAGCTAAAGTTGATATGATGCAAGGAATAAACTCTATAGATATGCAATCGGTGTTGGCATCACAACAGCATCAGATTCCAAAAATTGATCCAAAAGCTGAAAATAAAGAGTTAAGAGAGCAGACTGACGCGTTTGAGTCTGTTATATTGAAGATGATGATGGATAATGCGATGCAAGATGAAAAAAACATCTTCTCAGATGAAAATGATCCAGGTGATAAAATATACAAATCTATGTATAGAGAAGAGTTAGCAAAAGCAAGTGCTGGTGGATTTGGGTTTTCTCAAATGCTATACGATTTTTTAAGCCAAAAGTAGTAAATACATTAAATTTTTTCTTTATTATGTCGATATAGTTGAACATAATTATCGCGAAAAGCGAAAGAAAAAGAAGGATAAAAAATGATTTCACAGTTAAATAGTGCAAACATCCGCACTGCTTATGCTAACAATTTCGGTGAGGCTAAAGAAACTTCACAAAAAGGTGCTCTAAGTGTCTCAAAGCAAGGAGATACTAGCAAAGTAGAAGAGATAAAAGAAGCTATCGCTTCTGGTGAATATAAAATAAATCTACAAACTCTCTCAGAGAAGATTGCTCAAGAGTTGTTGTAGGTTTTTTAAACATACAAAAAGGATTAGACTATGCTTTCTTATCATTTACAAAGTGCTCTGAGCGACCTCAGAGATTTAATTAAAATTACTGAATCAGATGTAGAAGATATAAAAGTCGCAAACCATAATCCACAGTTTGATAGATTAAAATTAAAAGAGGAGAAGCTTAAGAGCTTTGAGTCAAAAAAAGCTATGATTGACCATGAGATAGCTTCTCTTATAAGTACAAATCCAGCTACTGAATTAACACAACTTTTAAATGAAGAGCAACATGCGCATCTTGCAGAGCTAAAAGTAGAGCTTCAAAATCTTAGAGAAGCAAACAAGCGTTATGCGAAGCTTGTTTTAGCAGTTAGCAATCTTTATAATACTTTTTTAGAAAGACTTGTCCCAACAGAGATGCAAGGCTACAACAGAGTTGCTTCAAAAGATTCAACAATTTTAAAAGTGAGAGTGTAAGATGGGTGCTTCTATATTTAACACATTAAATATCGGATATAGTGGACTTAGTGCCGCTCAAGCAGGAGTAAATACCACAAGCCATAATATAACAAATGCAGAGAGCGAAGGATACACAAGACAAAGAGTAGTTACTGCGGCATCAACTCCTATGTATATGGCTCCTGGCAATATTGGCAATGGCACTGATATCGTAGACATTGCTAGAATATTTGATAATTTTGTATATGATAGATATACAGGCATTTCAGCGGATAAAGAGTATTCAGATTTTACAAAAACTACATTAGAGACGCTTTCAACATATTTTCCAGAGATTGATGGTGTTGGTATAAAGTCTGACTTGCAAGAGTACTATAACATGTGGCAGACATTTGCAGATAACCCAGATAATGATGCTATAAAATTATCTTTAGCTAAACAGGCTGAAGCCCTCTCTGGTAGTATAGTATCTACTCAAGATAAAATTTATGATCTTCAGTCAAATCTAAATACACAGCTCAAAGTAAATGTAGATGAAGTAAATCTACTTGCAAAAGAGTTAGCACAAATAAATATTTCAATAGAAGTTGCTGAAGCTGGAGATACATTTACAGCAAACGATTTAAGAGATAAAAGAAATTCTATAGAGCTTAGTCTTGCAAAACTTATAGGAGCTGATTCGATAAGTGGGCAAATAAACTCAAATATCTCAATTGATAGCTCGTCAAATGAAAAGAGCGGAAGTTATACTTTAAATGTAAATGGATTCAATATTGTTGATGGCGGGACTTATCATCCGATTCATGTCTCAAGTGATCAAAATTCAAATGGCTTTTATGAGCTCTCATACGAGAGACAAGATGGCGTGTTGATTCCAATGGATGAGAAGATTCCAGGGGGCAGAATAGGCGCTATCCTTGACCTTAGAGGCGATAAAATTGAAACAAACTCATCAGGTACACCATCAAACGGAACTTTGCAAAAGGTTATAGATGAGCTTAATGCTTTTGCCACAACGCTAATTGAATCTACAAACAATCTTTATGCTTCTAGTGCTACAACAAGCATGAACTCAAATGATTTAAGTATAAACCCGACTTTAGCTCTTGTAGACTCATCTCTAAATATAAATGATGGGTCGTTTGATATTGTAATTTATGATATAGATGGAAATGAGAGCGCAAGAAAAACAATTACGATAAATAATATGACAACTATGACAGGTGCTTCAGGTTCAAACTCAATAGAGGCACAGATAGCAGCACAAAGCGATGATAATGCAGACTCAAATGCAACTAATGATATAGATGATTATATACAGTTTAACTGGGCGAATTATGCAGGAGGAGGAAGTGCTTTAGAGTTGATAATGGGTTCTAATTATGCAGCAAAAGGGTACACATTCTCAATAGAAGACAATCTTAAGACAGAGCAATTTGATTCTGGTTCAAATTTTGCAGGAGCTCTTGGACTTAGTAGATTTTTTGATGGGGAGAGTGCCAAAAATATAGATTTAAATAACGATTTAAAAAATAATCCAACAAAAATAACAGCTGGAAAAACACCATCATCTGGAGATAACACACTCGCTTTAAATATGATTCAACAACAATTTGAAGTTTACTCTTTTGAAGTTGGAAATATGAGTTATGAATCAACAATTTATGGGATGTTTGATGTAGTTGCGACAGAAGTAGGAGTGAGAACTAACGAAGCAATTTTAAATAATCAGACAATAATAGCGCAGTTTAACGCAACTGAACTAGAGTACTCTTCTATCTCAAAAGTAAGCATAGATGAGGAGTTGACAAATCTTATCAAGTATCAAACTTCATACGGTGCTGCTTCAAAAATTATAACAACAATAGATCAGATGATGCAAACGCTTCTTGGAATTAAGCAGTAACTCTAAGATGCCAAGGTTTAGTATTTTTATACTTCTGTCTGTTTTTGTATTCTCTTTTTTTGGTTCAGTTTTTTATGGAGTAGATGCTTATGTACTTGATAGCAACGCTATTTTAGTTCCTCCATCTTTTGAGCATATATTAGGTACAGATAGGCTCGGTAGAGATATCTTAGCAAGATTGATGCAAGGTGGGCAAACATCTCTAAGTATAGGAGTTGGAAGTGCCTTTATAGCCTCACTTATAGGGCTTTTGCTCGGTTCTATGGCTGGATATTTTAGAGGGGGTGTTGATAAAGGTTTTATCATTTTAGTTGACCTCTTTTTAACATTTCCTACTTTTTTTCTTCTTCTCGCACTTGTGAGTTATGTAAACGCATCATCATGGGTTTTAATTGTGATTATTTCCATTACTGGATGGATGACAACAGCAAGACTTATCCGCTCAGAGAGCTTCGGAATAACTTCACAGCCATACATTAAGATACTAAATATCGCAAAAGTTAGCAGATTAAAAATACTCTTTAAATATTATGCACCGCTTTTAGCTCCAATATATTTTGTCAGTTTTACTTTTGGCGTAGGAGGAGCGATACTTGCAGAGTCAGGACTAAGTTTTTTAGGACTTGGCATAGTAGCCCCTCAAATGAGTTGGGGAACAATTTTAAGTAGCGGAAAAGATGTTGTGGAGATTGCATGGTGGGTTAGCTTTTTTCCAGGACTCATGATATTTTTAGTAACATTTTCTCTTATAAATATCTCGAATTATCTACAACAACTAACAAATAAAAAAGAGATAAAATAGTTTTAAAAATAGCAAAATATCCTTTATTTAAAACCAATTTAATAAAGGATATAATTCTTTTAATTAAAGCAAGTGGATAAATAATATGATATTAATGATTGATAATTATGATAGTTTTACGTACAACATCGTTCAATACTGCAGAGAGTTAGGTGCTGATTTGAAGATAATACGAAACGACGAGATGAGTGTTGAAGAGATAGAAGCGCTAAAGCCAGAAAAAATCATCATCTCCCCTGGACCTGCAACACCAGATGATGCTGGGGTTACTCTGAAAGTTATAGAGCATTTTAAAGATAAAGTGCCTATTTTAGGTATATGTCTAGGGCATCAAAGTATTGCTCAAGTTTTTGGTGCAAAAGTTGTACGTGCTAAAAATATGATGCATGGTAAAACTTCCAAGATAATAAGAACACAAGAGTGTGCTATATTTAAAGATATTCCTCAGGAGTTTATAGCAACTAGGTATCACTCTTTGATTGTGGACAAAGAGTCTATCCCAAATAGTGTTGAACCTACCGCATACAGCCAAGACGATAATGAAGTAATGGCTCTAAAAATAAAAGATAAAGAGATATACGGTGTTCAATTTCACCCAGAGTCTATTATGAGCGAGTACGGGCATGAGATGATAGGAAATTTTTTAAAGTTATGAGCATAAGGCTTGCCCTATTCCTAATTTTAACGCTAGACACGTTATTATTGATTTTTCAAATAGGCGAGTTATCCATATCTTATAACGAAACGCTTCTTTTAAATGGTAATTTCTCATTTTTACAATCTCTTATAAAAACTTCATTTTATTTTTTTGGACAAAATGATTTTGCTCTTAGATTGCCTATGATTGCTCTTCATATTTTAAGTGCTATATTGGTTTATATAATCTCAAAAAAATATTTAAAACTTCAGAGAAATAGGCTTTGGCTAGTTCTTGTTTTTATTTTTCTACCAGGTGTTATGAGTGCTGGAATCATAGTAAACGATGCTGGATTTATACTATTTGCGCTTCTTCTTTTCGTATATTTTTATGAAAGATTATCTCCTCGTTATATTTATATACTTTTGATTTTTTATATGCTTATTGATGGCAATTTTGTTTACCTTTTTATCGCGCTTACTGCTTTTGCAATATATATAAAAAATAGAAACTTTTTTATTTTAAACCTATTTCTTGTCATAGGCTCATTATTGATCTATGGAATTGATATGCATGGTTCTCCAAGAGGTTATTTTCTAGAGTCTCTGGGTATTTATGCTGCGATTTTTACCCCGATAATTTTTGTGTATCTTTTTTATATTTTATATAGAAGATATTTAACGAAAGATATTGACATTCTGTGGTTTATAGCTACTGTGACACTTGTTTTTTCACTTATTTTATCTTTTAGACAACGTATAGCAATAGAGTATTTTGCACCTTATATTATTTTAGCCCTTCCTCTTGTAGCGCAGACGTTTGAACACTCATATAGAGTGCGATTAAACATCTTCAGAAAAAACTATAAGTTAATATTTTTAGTATCATTGATATTGCTATTTATTAACAGTTCAGTAGTTTTTTTCAATAAATATCTATATCTTCTAATAGAAGAACCAAGAAAACATTTTTCATATAATATGCATGTAGCTAAAGAGCTCTCAAAAGAGCTTAAAGAAAGAGAAATTTATTGTGTTGACACAAGCACAAAAATGGCTAAAAGATTAGAGTTCTATGGTGTAACTAAATGCAACAACAATATACTTCAAGAAAATTATCTTGGAGAATCGTTATCAGACAATGTAACAATTAGTTACAAAAATAGAGTGGTTTATTCTGCAAACGTTACAAAAATCAACACAAATTAAATCTATAAAGCAGTTATTCCTCTTAAATGGCATGAGATTAATCAACATGTGATACTATTTTGGAAATATTAAAAACAGGGAGTTGCAATGGCTCAAAAGGCGATTAGAGAATTTGACGCAAAGTCAATTTTGGCTAAGCATTGGGATAAATATTTTCCAAATTTTTCTTATGCATATGAAACAATTATGGTTCAAAATGGATCAGAACTTAAAAAAGCTGCAAAAGAGAAGACATGGTTAAAAGATAAAGCATTAGTTGCTAAACCAGATATGCTATTTGGTAAAAGAGGAAAAAATGGTTTAGTTCTTTTTAGAGATTCTAAACCAGGAGATGTATCTTTACCTAAAGCATCATCATGGATAGATGAAAAATCAGGCGAAAAACAGTCGGTATATTTTTCATTTAACGGTGACACTCCTAGTGGCGAAGCAAAAAATGATATGTTGACTCACTTTATCGTTGAGCCTTTTACTCCACACTCTCAAGAAGAAGAGTACTATATCTCTGCTACATGTGTTGGCGATGATGATGTTTTATACATGTCAGCTGAAGGTGGAATGGAAGTTGAAGAAAATTGGGACAAAGTAACAGAAGTAGCATTCCCAATTACTGCAACAGAAGAGGAGATTGAGAAAAAAATCAAATCTAGCATACCAAAAGATGTAGCTGCTAAAGATAAAGAAGCTTTTGCAGAGTTTGCAATAGGTTTTTTCAAAGCATATAGAGAGTTAAATTTTGCATACTTAGAGATTAATCCGTTTGTTCTTCAAGGTAAAAAAGTTGAGTTGCTTGATATGGTTGCAAAACTTGATGATACTGCTGGATTTATGATGAGAGAAGAGTGGGGCGATGTAGATTTCCCAACTTCTTTTGGTATGGAAGAGAAATCTCCTGAAGTTTTAGCTATTGAAGATGCTGATAGTAAATCAGGCGCTTCACTAAAGCTTACTATCTTAAAACCAGAAGCAAGAGTTTGGACTATGGTTGCGGGTGGTGGTGCTTCAGTTGTTTATGCTGATACTATTGCTGATTTGGCTGGTATTGAAGACCTTGCTAACTATGGTGAGTACTCTGGTGGACCAACAACTAGTGAGACAAAATTTTATGCTGAGACTATTTTAGATCTTATGACAAGAACTAAAGATGTTAAAGGTAGAGATAAAGTTTTAATTATTGGTGGTGCTATCGCAAACTTTACTGATGTTGCTAAAACATTTACAGGTATTATTCAAGCATTTGAGATATATGCTGATAAAATGAAAGAAGTTGGCATTAAAATTTACGTTAGACGCGGTGGGCCTAATTTTGAAAAAGGTTTAAAAGATATTAAAGCAGCAGCAGACAGATTAGGTCTTTATATAGAAGTTTATGGTCCTGAGACGCATGTGACAGATATCGTGCGTATGGCACTAACAAAGTAAGGAAAAGAGATGGCACAATTATACACTAGAGATACACAAGCAATTTTTTGGAATAACAACGCAAGTGCTATTCAAAGAATGCTAGATTATGACTATACAATTAAAAGAACTAAGCCTTCAGTAGCAGCGATAGTGGCTCCAACAAGTGGCTCAAAATTTGAGAAGTTTTTTTATGGTCCAGATGAGATTATGATTCCACTTTATAGAAATACAACAGAAGCAAAAGCTGCACAGCCTCAGGCTGATGTTCTTTTAAATTTTGCCTCTTTTAGAACAGCTTATGATGTAACTATGGAAGCACTTGAAATTGGTGGTTTTACATCTATTATGGTTACTGCTGAAGGTATTCCAGAGAGACTAGCTCGTAAAATGAATGCAACTGCAAGAGAGAAAAATGTAACTATTATTGGACCAGCAACAGTTGGTGCTATAGCTCCTGGCGCATTTAAAATTGCAAATATTGGCGGAACTATTGAAAATATTGTTCAGTCAAAACTTCACCGTGCTGGTTCATGTGGACTTGTAACTCGTTCTGGCGGATTATTTAATGAGCTTTCAAACATCATCGCAATTAATGCTGATGGTATTGCTGAGGGTGTTGCAATCGGTGGAGATAGATTTGTAGGATCTGTTTTTATAGATAATCTTCTTAGAATGGAAGCTAATCCTGAAGTAAAATATATGTTACTTTTAGGCGAAGTTGGTGGAACTGAAGAGTATAAAGTTATTGAAGCTGTAAAAAGTGGAAAAATTAAAAAGCCAATTATTGCTTGGTGTATAGGTACAATCGCTAAGTATTATGATAGCGGTGTTCAGTTTGGTCATGCTGGTGCATCTGCAAACGGAGATATGGAAACAGCTGAATTCAAAAACAAAGCAATGAAAGAAGTCGGTATTCATGTTCCAGCGTCTTTTAATGATTTACCAGAAATTATAAGTGCTGTTTATCATGAACTTCATGCAGAAGGAATCGTAAAAGACATCCAAGAGCCTGCTATGAATGTATGTCCAAGCGTTAGAAAATCAAAACAATTTATCTGTACGATTTCAGATGACAGAGGCGATGAGGCTCACTACTGTGGCTATCCAATCAGTTCTGTTGCAACTCCTGATACAGGATTTACTATCGGTGACGTTATGAGTATTCTTTGGTTTAAAAAACGTTATCCAAGATGGGCAGTTGACTTTTTAGAAACAGTTCTGAAAACAGTTGCAGATCATGGTCCAGCAGTTTCAGGAGCTCATAATGCTAAAGTTACAGCAAGAGCAGGCAAAGATGTTATCAGTTCACTGATTTCAGGACTTCTTACAATTGGACCTCGTTTTGGCGGTGCAATTGACGATGCTGCTAAATACTTTAAGTATGCAAAAGATAACGACATGACTCCAACTGACTTCTTAAATCATATGAAAAAAGAGGGAATCCCTATTCCAGGTATCGGACATAGAATTAAATCTCTTAAAAATCCAGATTTACGCGTAGAGGGATTGAAGAAATATGCAAAAGCAAATTTCCCTTCAACTCCGCTTCTTGATTATGCTTTAACAGTTGAACAATTAACAACATCTAAGAAAGAGAATCTTATCTTAAACGTTGATGGAACAATCGGTATCCTAATGGTAGATATGTGGAGAGCACTTGGATATCAAGATGATGAGATTGATGTATTTATCAACGCAGGCGCACTAAACGCATTCTTTATCTTAGGTAGAAGTATCGGCTTTATCGGACATATTTTAGATGAAAAACGTCTTGGAATGCCAATGTATAGACACCCAATGGATGATATCTTATATGATGTTAAAAAAGCGGAAAACCTATAGTCATATAATTTTATACCCAAAGAGTCTTCTCTTTGGGCATAGCTCCCACAGCTTTAATAAAGCCTCCTTATAACTCTTTACTCTTTTTACATCTTTTTTGCTATACTTACCTACAAATATATTTATTGGATTATCTATGAAAAAAGCTTTTACTATGATGGAGTTGATTTTTGTCATTATTGTAATTGGTATATTAGCTGCAGTTGCTATTCCAAGAACGGGCTCAAATAAGCTTCAAGAAGCTGCGACGCAAGTGCTCTCTCATATAAGATATACACAGCACTTAGCGATGGTGGATGATAAGTTTGATAGTAATGATCCTACATGGTAT
>CAMBTK010000013.1 GCA_945870785.1 Sulfurimonas crateris | reverse complement strand
CATTGCTGCTATTAAACTTAATTTTGTAATCTTCATTTTCATTCTCCTAAACTTAATGTTGTCAACATGATGTCATATAAATCTTTAATTTAATATTAATTTATGGATTGATTATTATTATTTTTATAAGAAAATTATATAATTTATGTATAATAGTGTCATGAAAACACTAATTATGACATTATCAGTAGCTATATTTTTTATATCTTGCTCAAAGGTGGATGGTGCAAATCCATCACAGAACAAGGTGTTAAACAGTGTAGCTGGGAAAGAAGAAAAAACAAAGAGTGGCTATATGCAACAAGCACTTGACAACTGGATAGAAAAAGATTGGACACCAACAGTTGAAAAAGATGAAACCATAAAGAAAAAAAACAAGGATGAAGCTAGGGATTTTACTCTTCAAGAGTATGTAGATAAGATAAAACTCTATACAAGTGAGCAAAACTCCACTTCAAGTGAATCACACAGCCAAAAAATGAAGTCGTTGCCAGTAGTTGGCAAGTAAAGGCTCTCCTGCTAAATGCAAGAGAGTTTTAGACTAGTGTCTACTTTCTAGCATCCCAAGATAAAACAGTTTTTCCATCTTCAGTTTGCTCAGCAGCTGCCATTCCCATAATGCTGTAACCACTATCTACATAGTGAATCTCGCCTGTAACACCAGATGATAGGTCACTTAAAAGATACATAGCTGAATTTCCAACCTGTTCTGTTGTAACATTTTTCTTCAGAGGTGCGTTTACTTCATTCCAATTAAGGATTTGTTTAAAATCACCTATTCCAGCAGCTGCCAACGTTCTAATAGGTCCTGCTGAGATAGCGTTAACTCTTTGACCTTTTTTGCCTAGCTCAACAGCCATATATCTTACAGTTGACTCTAATGCGGCCTTTGCAACACCCATAACATTATAGTTTACTATATATTTTGGTCCACCAAGATAAGAGAGTGTAAGGATAGAAGCATCATCACTTAAAACTGATTCTAAGCGATTTGTTAAATCAATAAGAGAGTAAACAGATATATCCATAGCGATAGCAAATGCGCTCTTTGTAGTCTTCATAAAAGGCTCACTAAGCGCCTCTTTTGGAGCAAATGCAACAGAGTGAACTAAAAAGTCTATCTTGCCAAAATCTTTTTCAATCAAACCAGCGATGTTTTGCATATGCTCTTCATTTGAAACATCAAGCTCATACACTTTATCACTACCAAAACTTTGTGCTAGTGGCTCTACTCTTTTTTTAAGTGCATCATTTAAGTATGTAAAAGCTAACTCTGCTCCTTGTTCATGACACGCTTTTGCTATTCCATACGCTATTGATTTATCGTTTGCAAGACCTACTATTAAACCTCTTTTGCCCTTCATTACCATCACTCTCTCCTTTATTATTTATTTTTTTCTAAATTTTGTGCGTGCTCACACATTGTACAAAAGTGCTCTGCGTACAAGGCAGCGCTTCCAACTAAAACTCCATCAACTTCATCCAGTGCCAAAAACTCTTCTATATTTGTAACTTTTACACTTCCTCCATAAAGAAGTGGTGCTATTGACTTTGACTTTAACTCTTTATGTACTATTTTTATATCTTCAAGCGTTGGAGTAAGACCTGTTCCTATTGCCCAAACAGGCTCATAAGCAATGATGAGATTCTCATAAGATGTATCGATACCAACGTATTGCTTTGAGATATACTCCATCATCTTCTCATGCCCCATCTCTCGAACATCTAAAGGCTCACCAACACAGTAGATTATTTTAAATCCAAGATTTTTATAAAAATTAAACTTCTCTATAAGTGACTCTTGAGTCTCACCTATAACATGACGTCTTTCACTATGTCCAATTAAAATAGTTTTTATACCAAACTCTTCTAACTGCTCATATCCAATCTCGCCAGTAAACGCTCCGTTAATCGCAGGATAAGCATTTTGGGTGCCAACAACTACATTGGATGTGCTACTCATTAAATTAGAAATTGCAGGAAAAACAAAAACTTCTTGAGAGATTTTGTGTTGATTTAAAAAAAGTTCTACCTCTTTTATATATTTAGCAGTTTTTTCTCTTGTTAAATTTGTTTTTAGATTTGCTGCAATTATCATAAGTTAATCCTCTTTTCTTATTAAAGATGCTACACCTGGTAAAATTTTGCCCTCAAGAAGCTCCAAAGAAGCTCCTCCTCCTGTTGAAATAAATGTCATCTCATCATCAACACCTATTCTTTGAACCAAGTCGGCAGTATCTCCGCCACCTACAATCGTTGTAGCATAGCTATCAGCTACAAAGTGTGCTATTTTGTTTGAGCCACGAGCAAATTTATCCATCTCATAAACGCCCATTGGACCATTCCAAAGAACTGTTTGAACATCACTTAAAACTTCCCCATAAAGTCTTACAGTTGCAGGTCCAATATCAAGTCCCATCCAGCCAGATGGAATTTCTTGATATGAGACGATTCTGCTTATCGCATCTTCTGAGAATTTATCAGCCGCTACAACATCTACTGGAAGATAAAATTTAACTCCTAGTTTTTTCGCCTCTTCCATAATTCGCCCAGCTTCTTCTAGCAAATCATCTTCAACAAGTGAAGCGCCTATATCGTAGCCTAGTTTTTTTAAAAATGTAAATGCCATTCCTCCGCCAATAAGAACTTTATCTACTCGTGGAAGTAAGTTTATAAGGGCTTCTAGTTTTCCAGAAACTTTACTGCCACCCACAATTGCAGCAAATGGACGTACTGGATTTTGTATTATTTTTCCTAAAAAGTCTATCTCTTTTTGAAGTAAAAATCCTGCCGCTTTATGCTTGTCATCAAAAAAATGTGTAATTCCCTCAACAGAAGCATGAGCACGATGACTCACTCCAAAAGCATCATTGATATAAAAATCTGCCATTGATGCCAATTTTTTTGATAACTCTTTGTCATTTTTTGTCTCGCCTGCTTCATAACGCAGGTTTTCTAGCATTAAAACCTCGCCAGATTTAAGCTTAGATGCTTTATCAAGTGCATCATCTCCAACAACATCTGCCGAGAGTTCAACTTCTCTTTTTAACAAATGGTGCATTCTTCTAGCTACTGGAATAAGTGAATATTTAGAAACTACCTGCCCCTCTGGACGTCCAAGGTGAGATGCTAAAATAACTGCGCAGTTTTGATCGAGGCAATAGTTGATTGTAGATATAGCTGAACGAATTCGTCTATCATCAGAGATGTTTCCAAACTCATCCATAGGCACGTTAAAATCACATCTAATAAAGACTTTTTTACCTGCCAAATCTAGATTTTTAATATTTAAAAGTTCCAAAATCTCTCCTATTTACTAATATATAGTGCCATATCTAAGAGTCTTGTAGAGTAACCCCACTCATTGTCATACCAAGCCATAACTTTTACCATATCGCCATCGATAACCTGAGTCAAATCCTCTGCAACGATAGAACTATACTCACATCCAACAAAATCCTGAGAAACTCTCATCTCTTTATCCATTAAAACTATTCCTTTTAATGAACCCTCAGCAGCTTTGTTAAATACGGCTGTAACCTCTTCTTTTGTCGTTTTTCTCTTTACGATTACATTTAAATCAACCATAGAAACGTTAGGAGTTGGAACACGAACACTTTGCCCGTGAAGTTTGCCTTTTAGTTGTGGAAGAACTAGGCCGATAGCCTTTGCTGCACCTGTTGTAGTTGGAATCATATTTATTGCTCCAGCACGTGCTCTGCGCTTATCTTTTGAGTGTTTAACATCTAATATATTTTGATCATTTGTGTATGAGTGGATAGTTGTCATAAGACCTTTTTCTATCCCAAAAGCATCATCTAAAATTTTTGCTATTGGTCCCAAACAGTTTGTAGTACACGAAGCATTTGAAACAATGCTCTCGCCTTTATAAAGATGCTCATTTACACCAATAACAAATGTTGGCGTATCATCTTTTGCTGGAGCAGAAAAAAGAACTTTTTTAATGCCATTGTCAATATGAACTTGAGCATCTATTTTACTTAAAAATACTCCTGTGCACTCTAAAACCATGTCTGCACCGCACTCGGCAAACTTTAGATTTTTTGGGTCTCTATCACTAAATACTCTAATTTTTTTGCCGTCAATAGTGATGTTTTCATCATCTATCTGTACAACTTCGCTCTTAAATGTTCCATGAACGGAGTCATTTTTAAGAAGATAGAGCATCATATCCATGCTTGCCATGTCATTTATTGCAACTATCTCTACATCATCTCTTGTTGCTGCAATTCGAGCTACACAGCGACCGATTCTACCAAATCCGTTAATTGCTATCTTTAGTGCCATCATATTTCCTAATTAAAATAAAAATTGGGCAATTTTACCTAAAGTTAGTTATAATTCGCTTTAAATATGGATACAATCGCACTTTTTGGTGGCTCATTTGACCCGCCACATATCGGTCACGAGGCTGTTATCAAGGCTTTAAAAAAATTTAAAGATATTGATAAAATTATAATAATGCCAACATTTTTAAATCCTTTTAAATCAGATTTTTATGCTCCTTCTTCTCTTAGATTGAAATGGCTAAAAGAGATTTTTAATGAAGAGACAAATGTTGAAATATCAGATTATGAAGTTTTACAAAATAGACAAGTTCCAACCATAGAGACAATCAAATACCTCTTGAAAAGTTATAATAAAATATATCTTGTAATAGGTGCCGATAATCTCGCCAAACTTAGTGAATGGAATAGTTACGATGAGTTAAATAAACTCGTTACTTTTGTAGTGGCCCAGAGAGATGGCATAGAGATTCCAAGTGAGTTTATAGTGCTCAAAGTTGATAATAAAACATCATCAACTCATCTAAGAGAGCAGATGGAACTCTCAAAACTGCCAAAAAAATGTGCAAAAGAGATATATGATTTTTATAAGGAAGAGCATTGCAAAATAGAATAGAGAAAATAACAGACGTTTTAGATAAAAATAAAGCAGAAAATATAGAGGTTTTTGATTTAAGAAATAAAAACTACTTTGTTGATTATGCGATTATCGCATCATCTCTTGGATCAAGACACACATCAGCTCTTTTAGACCACCTGAAAAATGGACTAAAACCAGCAGAAAAATTCAACGCTATTGATGAGAGCAGTGATTGGATTGTTGTGGATTTAGGTGATGTTCTAATACACATCATGACTCCAGAGTATAGAGTAAAGTATGATATGGAGAGTTTTTTAACTTCTTTATCTAATGGCAAAGAGGGTATGCCTCTTTAATAATTCCACTCTCTATGAGAAGTTTTCTTCTTGTAGAGCGCTACTGCGTTGTAAGAAATACCTCAACATCATTTTTTTGTAAAATATCTCTGTAATCATAAATAGCATCTACATACTTCACAGCTTCACTACCTCTTGCATAACCATGTTTTAGAGTTTTATAGTATTTTTTCTGTGAAAGCAGTGGCAGAACTTTTTTCAAATCTGCCCAGCTATTTTGATTTAAACCAATCTGTTGTGCTAGTTTTTGAGCATCATTTACGTGTCCTAAACCGATATTGTAAGCAGCAAGAGCAAACTTTAGACGGTCTTCTCCAACAACATCTATGCTTATACTTTTTGTCATCTGATCAAGATGTTTTGCTCCGCCAAAAATACTCTCTTTTGGATCTACTCTATTTTGCACTCCAAGAAGAGCTGCCGTATCTTGCGTTAGCATCATAAGCCCTCTAACCCCTGTATAACTAACAGCATTTGGATTCCAATGTGACTCTTGATACGATAAAGCAGCGAGTACAGTATAAGCTATATCATACTGGAAAGCAGCTTCTTTAAAGTAGGGCTCATATATTGGTAATCTTGTTTTTATTCTTTTATAAAACATAACAGTATCATAGTAGTCAAAAAATAGAACGTAACTGTAGTAGTGGTCTTTAAGTCTAGCCATCTCTCCACTTTGATTGACTGTATTTAGCCAAGTATACATATCATCTTTTAGCATCTTAGAGTCTGTTGCCAAAATCCACGCTTGTTGTCTTCTGTTGCTTATATCAAATGCAAGAACGATATTTTTAAAGTAACGTTGGTTTAATGCGTATATATTTGAGTCTATAATTGTGCAATCTATCTCATGTGAATCGACTTGAGATATAAGCTCTTCTGTTGAGTACTCTGCCGTATAAGTGGCATTTATATCATATCCCTCTTTTTTTAGTCCTTCAATAGTTTCATTATAACTAGTGCCCTCACCCACGACTATATTTAAACCAGCAAGACTATCCGCGTCACTTGGAAACCTTCCATCCATAAGCATAGCTTTATGGCAAATGACCTGCTCTTGCGCTTCAAAATATGATGGTCCAAAATTAAACTTCTCTTCTCTCTGTGGTGTTTTTGTCAAGGAAGCAGAAGTTATGTGAATCTCTGGATTTTTACTAAGTTCCAGTGCTTCTTTGATGGTGTTTGCAGTGGTTATATTTAACTTTACACCTAAGTGATTTGCGTATGATTCTATTAAATCATATTCAAAACCCTTTGGTCCATCTGAGCCAATATAGTAGGTAGAAGGCGAGTTTAGAAGTACTACATTTAGCACACCGCCTTTTTTAATCTTTTTTAATGTACTCTCTTTTATCATCTTATATGCGTCATTATAAAGCGCATGTGTAATCCAGCCAAAAGTAAAGAAACTTATCGCAAAAAGTGCAACAGATCCTCTTTTCATATATTTTTTCATTGTAGTAGTTTATCTCTCAAAACTTATGCAAATATAAAACGATTTATCCCGTCTTCATACTCATGTGCAAGAACTTGATTGTGGGCTTTTAAGATAGAATCAACTAAATACAAGCCAAGTCCAAAACTATTTTTAGAGGGATTGTCTTTTGTAAAAGGCTCGATATAGTACCCAAGAGGATGAGCGATACACTCTCCTTTGCTCTCAAATGACAACTCACCATTTTTAATAAGAATCTTTACATGCGCATCGCTAGAATATTTTATACCATTGTCTATCATATTTTTTATAGCTGTTGTATATAGTCTATAATTTGCATTTATCTTATATGTCGCATCAACTTCAACGCTGATACTGCTTCGCTCAATCATCGCCATATCTATTGCGCCATCTATTATGTCAACAAGACGGTACTCTTTAAAATCTGTCTTATCGCCCATACATGTAACCTCTTCAATAAGGGCAAATTCGTTTACAAGGGATTCAAGACGCCCAAAAATAGAGCTAAATCTATCTTTTTGCTTTTGAGATTCAAGCATCTGCGTGGCAATCGTTCCTTTTGCAATAGGTGTTTTCAGCTCATGCATAATGTTTCTCAAAAAAAGAGTTCTGGATTCTAGTATGAGATTTATTTTTTCTCTTGTTGCTTCTAGCTCGTTTGCGACAAGTGCTATTTCATCGTGTCCATTTGCCTTAAAAGAGACATTCATATCTCCATCACCATAAAGTGCAATCTTTTTTCTAAGCCTTATAAGAGGTCGGAGTTTTCTTAAAATCAGCACAAACGATGCAGAAATAATAAAGATTATAACCAGATATGAGTAAGCAACATTCCAGTATTTATATGGTTTTAGCTCTTCGTCTAAAATAAGAACAGATGCATTTGATGATTGAATATAGAAATATATATTTCTATTAAACTCAAGCATAGTAGCTGTTAAATCTGTCACAACCTGCTTTGTATAAAAACCATTTCCAGAGAAAAGCAAAGAGGAGTTAACATTTTGAAAATCTTTTTTCTTTAAAGTTTTTGCATATTTTAAAACTATCTCTACATCTTTTTCATCTTTTTCTAAAACAAAATTATAGACTGCCAAATTTGCTTCAAGCATAATTTGAGAATCTGTTTTTTGTTGATGCTGTTGATATATTTGAGTGATAATAGCGTGTTTTGTGAATATACTATTTATGTAGTTTTGTTTGTTAAGTTGAAAAAATTTCCAAAATACAACACTCACACTCACTAAAGTAACAGTGAGCGCAAATAGAACAGTTATTAAGACGGCATGTTTGCGCAATGATTTATCTCCTAAAACAATGAGAACTATTTAAGAAGTTTATATCCAACGCCTCTAACAGATTCAATTAGAGATTTATCTCCAAGTTTATTTCTTATTCTACCAACCATAACATCTATACTTTTGTTTGAAGAGTCTTCATTTATAGCATTTACGTTATGTATCAAATCCTCTCTTGAAACTACCAAGCCTTGCTTTGCAATCATATATGAGAGTATGCCAAACTCAGCATTTGTGAGGTCAATATTTCTTCCGCGATATGTAATCATCATTGAAGATGTATCACACTTAAAGTCGCTCTTTGACTCCTCTTTTTGTTGTGATTTCGCTTCATAACGTCTTAATACCGAGTGGATTCTAGCCTCTAATTCTCTAGGGTCATAAGGCTTTGGAATATAATCATCTGCTCCAAGTTCAAGAGCTTTTACTTTGTCTGTTACGTCACTTCTAGCCGAAGAGATAATTATAGGGATATCTTGACGTTCACGAATCGCTTCACAAACCTCCAAACCATCCATTCCAGGTAGAGTTAAATCCAAGATTACCAAATCAAATGGCTCCAACTTCAATATGCTAACCGCTTTAAAAGGGTCATCTTCTGTGATAACCTCAAATCCAAACTGCTGTAGATACTCTGTAAGAATCTCAGCAAGTTCTAAATCATCTTCAATCATTAATATTTTTTTCATAGGGGAATCTTAACAGACATCAAATAATAAGTAGTTAATGGTTTTAATTTCATCATCAGCTAAGAGATTTCTTCAAATCTGCTACAAACTCCGTAATATCATCATGAAGTGCTTGTAAATCCTCTTCATGTTCAACTTCATCTGCCAATATTTGAGAGACGATATCATATGTCACTATATCTTTATCTCTTGTCATATCAACAAGTTTTGAGTAAACAGAAATGGCACACTGTTCGCCTTTTATAGAGTCTTCTAATATTTTTACAACATCAAATTCTCGTGGCTCTTCATAGCCACAGCTTGTATGTGTAAACCAATCTTTTGGATTAAGAAGCGGTGTTCCTCCTAATTGTAAAATTCTATCAGCTACCATAGTAGCATGTCTTAATTCATCTGCCGCATGTTGATTTAACTCAATGATTGCGGCATCTTTCATAATCCCTTTTACAACTTTTGCTTCTATAAAGTATTGGTAATGAGCCAACCACTCATCAGCGTATGCTTTGTTTAAAACAGTGATAATCTCACTAATTTCTAAACCTTTTATTATTGAATTTCCAAACTTAGCCATGACAAACTCCTCAAAATAATATCTATCGTTACTAGTATAGTTCTTTAACTCTTAAATAGTAATTTTACTCCAAGAGCTTAGCTATATTGTAAGCTATAAAAGCCAATGAATACGCTGCGATTGATGTAAACGTCAAAAGATAAAAGAAGTATTTTATACTTCCAGCTTCACGCGTAAAGACTACTGAAGCAGCCAAACACGGCAGGTAAATCATAACAACAACGATAAAAGCAACAGCAGATGCAAATGGGATATTTTTTGAAATAGTCTCTTTTAAAGATATATTCTCCTCATCTACTTCATTTCCCAAAGAGTATAAAACACCAAGGGTTGATACTACAACTTCTTTTGCTGCAAGTCCTGTTTGAAGTGCAACGCTCATTTTCCAGTCAAAACCAAGCGGTGCAAACAGAGGCTCTGAAAATCTACCTATTTGCCCAAGATAGCTCTGCTTGAGATGTTCTTCTGCAAGAGTGTTTTCAAGAACTCTTTTTTCATCTTCGCTTGAGGCACTCTCTATTTTTGCATCAAAACTCTCTTTTAGCTCTAAGTTATGTGGATAGTTGCTAAAGAACCAGATAAGAATAGAAGCCGCCGCTATAAATGTACCAGCTTTTTTTAGATACATCAAAGTTTTTGTAACAACGGTATGCCAAATAAGCTTTACAGATGGAAGTCTATACTTTGGCATCTCCATAACAAATGGCTCATCTACGCCCTTAAATGCTGTAAGTTTTAAAATCTTAGCAGCAATCAAACCGATTGTCGCTCCAGTTATATAGATAGCAAATAAGATATTTCCAGCCATACTTTCAGAAAAAAACGCACCTGCAAAAAGTACATATACAGGCAGTCTAGCCCCACAACTCATAAATCCTATAATAAAAAGAGTAAGAAGTCTGTCTCTGTCGTTTTTTAATATTCTAGCTGACATATAAGCGGGAATTGAGCATCCAAAACCTGTAACTAGCGGGATAAAAGATTGTCCATGAAGCCCAAATTTATGAAAAAATCCATCAAGCAAGAATGCAACTCTTGACATATATCCCGTACTCTCCAAGAGTGCTATTCCAACAAAGAGTATCGCAATATTTGGAACAAAAAGCACAACAGCGCCAACTCCAGCTATAACTCCATCAACAACCAAAGAGCGTATATCATCATTTGCAATTGTTGCGCCAACAGTATCTCCTAACCATGAGAAAAAGCCATCTATCCAATCCATAGGAATAGAGCCTATCTCAAAAGTCAACTGAAAAAGAGACCACATAAAAAATAGAAATATAGGAATACCAAAAATATTATGTATTAAAACAGAGTCTATCTTGTCTGTTATTGTTCTCTTATCTATCTCTCTGTTCTGCTTTAAAACTTCATGAACCACTCCTCTGTTAAAAGCGGCGTACTCTGATGCAAAAGCCTCTTTTATATCATCGCTGTCATGGTGCAATTCTATATGTTTTAAAGCATCAATAACGAGTGGTTGTAATTCCGTCCAAATAGGGTCATCATGCAGTTTTGCATAAGTTTTTTTCTCCCCTTTTAATATATTTATAGCGATATTTCTATAAGAGTTTTCATCTTTGTATCTATGTTTTATAAAACTCTCTACAATTAAAGCTATCTCCTCTTCAACTGCTTCGCTAAAGAGAAGTTTATTTATAGCATCCTCCTCTTCAAACTCTTTTACAAGCGCTTTTATAAGCGTCTCTATCCCAAATTTTGTAGCAGCAGACACCTTAACACAAGGGATACCAAGAATCAAAGACATCTGCTCGTTATCTATATCTATGCCCTCTTTCTGAGCTTCATCGCTCATATTTAAAGCAATAACCATTTTTTTGCCTATACTCATAAGCTCAGTTGTTAATTGTAAATTCTTCTCCAAATTTGTTGAATCTACTACGTTTATAATCAAATCATAATGTTGGCTGTAAAGATACTCAGTTGTAACTCTCTCCTCGATTGAGTAATCATTAAGAGCATATGTTCCTGGTAAATCTACAACTGTAAAGTGGTAATCTTTATAGTCAAAAAGCACTTCACTCTTCTCAACCGTAACGCCCGTAAAATTTCCAACATGAAGATGGGCATTTGAGATAGAGTTTATAAGCATACTCTTGCCGACATTTGGCTGACCAACAAGTGCTACTTTTATATGTTTGGCCGTTATAGGACAACTCTTTGTGCTACTCTTCATATTTTTCAACCTCAATTAAATCTGCTTCTCTTGCTCTTAGAGCCAACCGTGTCTTACCTACTTTTATCTCAAGAGTGCTTTTTGCAGGAGCATACTCCAAAACTTCTATAACTGTATCTTTCATAACCCCAAAGGAGATAAGACGCTGTTTTAACTCTGCTGTTGCATTTAGCTTTGTAACTTTTACAATACAAGCTTTTTTACAATCACTTAATTTTTTTTTCATTTTTGCATCTCTACTATCTTATAATTTTTTTAAAACTCATCTAAAATGCAAAACTAAGAGTAATCAATTTTGCCACACAATAAAATCAATAATTTTATAAACACATAATGATAATAAATATCATGTTAAACAGTGGTTAAATTAAAAATTATATGCAACCATAGCTCTTAAATTTTCCCAATCTCCGCCATTGCTACCGCTATCTTCTTTGTCGTTATCTTTAACATATATGGCTGCAATAGTTAAATTTTCATTTGGAGTATACTCAAAACCTAAATTTTGCTCTACTATATGCTCTTTTGCTCCTAAAGAATCTGCTTGTGCATTAAAATCTCCATACGCATACATAAAACCAAAATCACCAATTTTATAAGTAACTCCTGTAACGATAGCTTGAGCATCTCTGTCTGTGGTTATGGCGTCAATAATCATAGAGTCCATGCTTGTGTACAACGCCCCTCCTCCAAAGCCAGAAAAGCTACTTTTTCCTACCTGCTTTTTAGATTTATTATATGCAACAGACAAAGCAAAATCTTCAAACATAACTAACTCTGCCATTGCACCGTAAATAGAGGAGTCTATACCGCTGTTGTCTGATTCGCTCTGATTTATATATTGTGCACTTGTATGAAGCGCATAGTTTTCTGATAAAGCCAGATGCAAAGAGAGATCTGCATACACCGACGAGTTTGCAACATTTCCTGTTGCACTGTTAGGGTTATTATCTTTAGATATATCGTAATACCATAAACTTGTATCTATAAAGTCAGTGGAGTATGATGTTCCAGCAAAATATGTCCCATCTTCACCAGTATCAGACCATGGATTTTCAGGAGATAAACCAGCATCTGTTCCTTGCCATTTTGTGAGCAAACCACCCATTAGTTTTAATCCTTCAATCTCATAAGTTGCTATATATGCTTCAAATGTATTTAAAATCATTCTAATATCATCGCTATCAGCCAAAGGCGTATCTATATGTTGACGACCTGCACGTAGATTTAATCCCCCATTTTTATAGTTTACATAAGCTTGAGAGAGCTCTGTATAATTACCCTTCCGTGAAGATATTTCACTATTTTGTTCTGTGTCATCTCCTGTTGCAAAATTTATATCATTTGCCGTTGTAACTTCTATCGCAGCGTTAAATCCTTTATACTCTGCTAGTTCATACTTCAACTGTCCCCCGATTGCAGTTGCATATTGGTTGTTTCCTACACTATTGTTATAACCTGAGTATAGAACTCTGAGTTGTCCCATAACCGTAGCATCTTCAAAAATATGTTTGATTTGCTCAACTCCAATTACCTCTTTGTCTTTAGGTTTTGCAACTTCATCAATTATATCTCTAACAGAGTGTTCTCTCTCTTTAACCGCTTGTGTTGCCTCTTGAGTTGCATACAGGTTAGCATTAAATATTAAAATGGCAAGAGAAGCACTTATAACTATTTTTTTCATAATAAATTACCTTTTATCAAGTTTATTTATAAAATGATAATCAATATCAACTTATACAGAACTTAATCTTGATATTAATTATCGTTTTCTCTCTTGTTAATAACTTATTGTAAAATAAACTTTCCTCTTTTAGGTTATAATTTCAACAAAAAGATTATCATGAAATTCTTATACAATGCTTCTTCTCACTTCAATCTAGCGAACCTATTTACTTTTGTAAATATAACAGCGGGGCTTTTAGCAACTTATTTTATTACCCAAAATAACTTCTTTTTAGCGATAATCTTGGCTTGGGTTGGCGGAGCTTTTGATATTTTTGATGGAAAAATTGCAAGAAAATATAAACTATCAAACGAATTTGGCATACAACTAGATAGTTTTGCTGACTTTTTAAGCTTTGTACTTGTTCCTGTTTTTCTTATTTTTCAAGCTATATATGCGACCTCTTTATCTGGTATAGAGCTGTTTTTTGCTGCAATTATAAGCATATACTATGTTATATCTGGACTCAGAAGACTTATCCAGTTTAACATTAACGCAGATGCAGGAGAGGTAAGCAACTACTTTACTGGGGTTCCAACACCACTTGGTGCGATTTTACTCTGGCTTGTCTATTTGGCTTCTACATACGGATTTTTGCCTGATGTTGGAGTTTTAGTTTTGATGGTGATTATAGGGTGGAGCTTAAACTCTAAGATAAAAGTTCCACATCCATAAACTAGTTACAAACTTATTTTCTAAAGTCTAATACTACTTCAAAGCTACCATCTTTATCTACACTGTTTAGTTTTAGACCTCGATACTTAGCTATTTTTTCTAAGTTTTTAACCTCTTGCTCATACTCTACTATGACTGTTAGTGTCTCGCCCTTGTACCCATTTAGTGTTGACTTAACCTGATGCATCATATCTGGAATAGGTAGAGCACGACGTGGGTCTAGTGGCATTCCTCGAGTATCAAGAACACCTTCTTTAAGATTTTTTGGCACTTGATATTCGGCCATAAGACGTTTTGAAGATGCCTTCCAATCCTCTTTACTCAAGTCAGCAGGACCAAAAAGTGCACAATGACAAGTTCCATACTCAGCAATCTCATCATCAATAAATTTACAAGGACACATCATCTTTTTATTTAACTTTTCATCAGCAGAAGGCTCAAAACAAGGGCAATAACGCTTACCAAAAGTCGCTTCCATCTCGCAAAGATTACTTTTAAGATTAGTTAGCATCATCCAGCTCGGGTTAAGTGCATAGTTTTTCTGCTTAGCGTACTTTTCTAGCCATTCTTGCTGCTTTTTCGCACTTTGTTTGTATTTAAAAAAGTCTTTGAAAAAACCAATCATCATATTTATCATCTTTATTCCTTATCTATTTCGCATTAAGTGCGTACTTGCCACTTCCAAGTATAAAAATAACTATCGACATTACCAGATACAAAAATGGTAACTCAAAAACAGGTGCGCCATGTTTGCCTAGAGAAAAAATAGCTCCTCCATACGCTAAAAAGATAGCGACAGCCATATTTAAAGCAACAACAGCAGATGCAACTCTTGCGTATGCTCCAATGATGATAAAGATTGGCATAACAATCTCACCGATATAAATGCCATAAGCGAAAAACTCTGGCAATCCAGCGCTGGTAACAAGATGCTTAATTCCGCCTATCCCATTAATGATTTTATCTAGCCCATGAAAAAGTATCATAATTCCGACACTAAGCCTTAGCAGTAATTTTGCAAGATCATTACTCATTTTATCTCCTTAGCTTCTCTAAATCTGCAACTTCCAACCGAGATAACCTTACCATTTTTTATAGCCTCTTTTATATAGATAAGCGTTCCCTCTGGGTCAGCGTCTCCTACCTCTTGTGCTATCATCTTTAATAAATCACTCTCCGATGTAACTCTATATGTTTTTTCATAGCTATACTGTGTCTCTATCTTCATTTTTATCTCTTTTTATATATCTTTACTCTTTTAAAACTCTATAATAATAGCAAAAAAATAAAATATAAAGTAATAAAAATAGCTACAGCTACCCTATCTACACAATATCAACTTAAACAATTATAAATATTATTTATTTTAACTAAAAAGAGAATATATTTGGGTATAATTCGCCAAATACATTAGGGGAAGGTGCCATGTCATTAATGACATGCTTGTATCATCTCCTATCTTAAAGGAAAATGATGCAAGAAAATGCACAAACACAGACAGAAGAAAAGTTGATCACATTTGATGATTTAGGTTTAAAAAAAGAGATACTAAGAAGTGTCAAAGATGCTGGCTTTACGGTTCCAAGTCCTATTCAAGCAGCGGCAATCCCGTTTATATTAGCTGGACGTGACATAGTTGGTCAGGCACACACAGGAACAGGTAAAACAGCAGCGTTTGGTCTTCCAGCACTTAACAATATCAACCCAAATGATGGTGTTGGCTTACTAGTTATCACTCCAACTAGAGAGTTAGCAACACAAGTAAGTGATGAGCTTTTCAAATACGGCAGAAACATAGGCGCTAGAACTGTTACTGTTTATGGCGGAAGCTCTTATAATAGACAAATTGATTTAATCCAAAGAGGAGCAAGCGTTGTTGTTGCAACTCCAGGAAGACTCTTAGATTTACTTAAGAAAAACCTCTTAAAAGATTTTGCTCCTAGCATTGTTGTTCTTGATGAAGCTGATGAGATGCTGGATATGGGCTTTTTAGATGATATTAATGAGATCTTCTCATACTTACCATCAAATCGTCAAACACTTCTTTTCTCAGCTACTATGCCAAAACCAATCAAACTTCTTGCAGAGAGAATCCTTGACAATCCAGAATTTATAAGTATTACAAAAGGCGAAACTACAAATACTGACATTAATCAAGAGTATTATGTAATAGAAGAGTCTGAGAGAGATGACGCAATTATTCGTTTGATGGACGCTGAAGCTTGTAAAAAAGCTATTGTTTTTTGTAGAACAAAAAGCGAAGTTGATAGACTATCAAATGTTTTATCAAGTGCAGGATACCTATCAAATGGTCTTCATGGAGATATGGAACAGCGCCAACGTGAAACCGTAATTAAAGGTTTTAAAAACAATGGTGTTAAAGTTCTAGTTGCAACAGACGTTGCAGCTCGTGGTATTCATGTTGATAATATTTCACACGTATTTAACTACCACATCCCTTTTGACCCTGAATCTTATGTACACAGAATCGGAAGAACTGGACGTGCTGGAACTAAAGGTAAAGCTATCACACTTTTAACTCCTCTTGAATTTAAAGAACTTCAACGTATCAAACTAAAAGTTGGAACTACAATGACTCATGCTTTTGTTCCAAGTAAAAATGATTTACGTGCAATCAACTTAAAAACAATAGTTACGACTATTGAAGAACAACATATCTATGATGAAGCGCACCAAATTCTTGATATGTTAAAAGAAGATATTGATGAGGCAACTATCATGTTTAAACTTGTTTCAATGATATTAGACAAACAGACAATTCAAGGTCCAAACAGCATTGGAATACCTGCTGATAAATTAGCTGCTATCTTAGAGCGTGCAGATAAAAGAAGAGATTCTAAAGGTGGACGTGGCGGATTCCGTGGAAACAGAAGCTCTCGTCCAAGTGGCGATAGAAACCGTTCTGGAAGTTCAGATAGACCTAGAACAGGAAGTAGCGACAGACCTCGTTCAAGCGAAGGCGGAGACAGAAGTTCTCGCCCAAGTGGCACTGGTGGTGGCTACCGTGGTACTCCAAGCACAGGCGATAGAAGCCGTCCAAGCGGCGATAGAAATCGTAGCAGAAGCAGAGACTAAAAACTACTAAAAACCCGATTTATTTCGGGTTTTTCTACAATTCAATGATTAAAAAATCGGAGCCTTTGTAATCTTTGAGAGAGCTTCATTTACTTCAAAAACCTTTGACCTAATATCTCTTATACCAAAACTTTGAAGCCTTGCTGTATGCATCTTAAGATATCTCTCTAGCGATAATAAATCTTCAAACAGATATATTCCGCCTGCCTCTTTTGTATCTTCATTTTCTGTCCATATTTTAAATATCAACCCTTTTTCTTTACTAATTGAGCTTGCCAAATCAGCAAATGCCTCAACCATCTCTTTACCAACTACTCCATTATATGGAAAATCTATCTGTAAAAGTAGCACTCTAAATCCTTTAAATGTAATAGTAAATAATAGCCTCTTTATATAGATATAATCCAAACAGTAGCAGAATAAATAGGATATAATTTATAAAAAAAGAGAAAAAATGATTATTTATGAAGATGATGAACTATATATAGAAAATGAAAAAAGTGAAATTCCATGGCTAAAAATTTTTACAAAAGAGCCATATAGAGAGTTAGGGGATGTTCCAAAAAAGTTAAGAGTTAGACTTTGGGAGATGTATGACCTAGTTGAAGATGAGATGAAAAAATACTATAACCCTAAAAAGATAAATATGGCATCTTTTGCAAATATGCTTCCTCGTGTTCATCTGCATGTAATGGCAAGATTTGAAGAAGATAGCTACTTTCCAAACCCGATGTGGGGAGAGAAACTTAGAGTTGCAAAACTAAATCTTCCAGATGAAGAGGAATTTTTTAAAAGAGTTAAAAAAGCTTTAGAAAATTAGTATATTTGAATTGGAGCAAGAAGTTTTTTTCACTATTAAAATTCTCAATTTTGTCATAGTTCTAGGCGGAGTTTGATTTTATTGAGGAGCATACTCTAGTACGTGAGTGAAAAGAAAACCAAACTTCAACGAAGAAATCTGGCAAAAGTGTTATTTTAATTTTGAAAAATTATTTTAATGGGCTAAAAGGGACCAAAGCACTTCCCCATGTTAATCCTCCGCCAAAAGCATCAAGAAGCATAAGCTCTCCTGCGTTTAACTTTCCACTTTCATATATATCATTTATCGCCATCGGAATTGAAGCGCCAGAAGTGTTTCCATATTTTTCAACTGTTAAAACAACCTGCTCTTCTTTTAGTTTTAGTGCATCACCAACAGCTTTTATAATTCTAAGATTAGCTTGATGTGGTACAAAATGTTTAATCTCAGAACTATCTATATTGTTATCTTGAAGTATCTCAACAACATCTTTAGTTAGAGTTTTAACAGCAACTTTAAAAGTCTCATTACCCTTCATCTGCATAAAACAGCTTTTAGCTTCTTGATCTAGCGTATCGTGCATAGATCCACTTCCACCATTTGGAGTCATAAGCAAATCTGCAAACGTTCCATCAGCTCCAGTATGAACATCTATAATAGCTTCAGTTTTATTGTCAGTTGCGCTTATTAAAGCTGCTCCAGCACCATCACCAAACAGTATACATGTGCCTCTATCTGTATAATCTGTTATAGAAGAGAGTTTTTCAGCACCTATTATCAGAACATTTTTTTTCATTCCAGATTCAATAAATGCTTTTGCAATTGATAGCACATAAACAAACCCTGTACATGCAGCAGAAATATCGAATGCGGTGACATTTCCAAGACCAAGTTTTGTGCTTATTATAGTTGCAGTTGATGGCATACAAAAATAATCTGGTGAGATAGTAGCACAGATTATCATATCAATCTTACTCTTATCTATACCACTTCTCTGGATAGCTATCTCTGCTGCTTTTGTACCCATATCGCTTGTAAACTCATTCTCAGCCGCAATATGTCTCTCTTTTATGCCAGTTCTTTTGGTAATCCACTCATCAGTAGTATCTACCATTTTTGATAAATCTTCGTTTGACAAAATTTTACTAGGAACGTACGCGCCAATTGAGCGAAATGCAGCATATGCCATTAATCTTCCTTATTTTTTAACACTTCAAGTCTTTGAATAATGTGCTCATTTACACCTGTATCAACATATCTTATTGCTTGAAAAATTGCATTTTTAATAGCTTTTGGATTACTTTTTCCATGACTAACAATTGCGCATCCCTGAATACCAATCAGTGGAGCACCGCCAATTTCGGCGTAATCCATCTGTTTTTTCAAGAGAACGAACACTTTTCTCATCAAAAGTGCTCCCGTGATAGCTATTGGAGATTTTCTAATATAATCTTTTATAAGTCCAGTAATTGTTGATGCAACACCCTCAGAAGCTTTTAGTACTAAGTTTCCAACAAAACCATCACACACAATCACATCACAACTTGCATTAAAAATATCGCTTCCTTCTACATTTCCTTTGAAACCTTTATAGCCTTCAAGGAGTTTGAATGTAGCTTTAGTAAGTTCATTTCCTTTGCTTTTTTCTTCACCGTTTGCCAAAAGACCGATTGATGGTGTTTCAATCTTTAACATATCTTCAGCATAACAGCCACCCATAACTGCAAACTGCATTAAGTGTTCAGCTTTCGAATCAACATTTGCACCTACATCAAGGATTACTGATTTACGAGAACTTCTTGTTGGCATAAGCGCTACAAGAGCTGGTCTTAAAACACCTTTTAAGCGACCTAGTCTAAGAGTAGCCAAAGTCATAGTTGCACCACTGTGTCCAGCTGATACAACTCCGTGCGCCTCTCCATTTTTTACAAGCTCAATAGCTTTATAGATAGAGCTTTCACTTCTTTTTAGTGCGTCAGTAGCGGCATCATGCATAGAAATAACATCATCAGCTTCAACTATAGAAATCTTATCTCTATAACGCTTTGGTAACAGAGGTAAAATTTCTGATTTTTTACCTACAAGAATAGGAATGAAAAGTTTTTGTTTGAGAGCTTGTATACAACCGTCTATAATCGGCTTAGGACCGAAGTCCCCGCCCATTGCGTCAATAGCAATCTTTACCATTGACTATTTATACTCACCAGTTGTTGGGTTTATGTGGTGTGGAAGCTTATAAGTTCCATCTTTATCTTTAACTGGTTTAGCTAAAGTAATCTTATAGTGAGTTCTTCTCTTTGCTGAACGTGAATGAGAGACTCTTCTTTTTGGTACTGCCATAATATAATCCTTTCTATTTTATTTAAAACGCTTCTTCATCAGAAGCACTATTTTTCTTGCAATTTTCACAGCTTTTGTAATCACTTTTTATGAGTTCTATCTCCGAGTTTAAAAGCTCTTGTAAATCCAATGTTGAGTCTAGTGACTCAACAACATCTAACAGCGCTTCTTCGCTCTTTGTGTAGATTCCATCAGAGATATAAAACTCTATTTCTTCATCTACTTCTAGTTTAAACTCATCAGCGCAAACATCGCAATCTGCGTCAATTACCCCACTTAATTGTGCTTTGAGCAAAATTAATTTGTCGGCATCATACTGTAAGTAACCTTTAAAAGTTATTTCATCTGATTTAACTTCAAAATCAACAGGTGTTTTACCAACTTTTATAAGAGCTATTTTCAAAAATAGCTACTTAAGAAATTTCTCTCTCAGAGAAAAAGAATGCTATTTCAATAGCTGCATTTTCTAAAGAGTCACTTCCATGAACAGCGTTTGCATCTATATTTTCAGCAAAATCTGCACGAATTGTTCCAGCTTCAGCTTCTTTAGGGTTAGTAGCACCCATTAAGTTACGGTTTTTAATTAGTGCGCCTTCGCCTTCTAATACTGAAACAACTACTGGACCGCTAATCATAAAGTCAACTAAATCACCAAAGAAAGGTCTCTCAGAGTGAACAGCATAAAAAGCTTCTGCATCTGCGCGAGAAAGTTGTATCTTTCTTGTTGCTGCTATTTTAAGGCCATTACTCTCAAAACGGTCTAAAATCTTACCGATAACACCTTTTGCAACTGCGTCTGGCTTTATTATTGATAGTGTACGTTCCATCAAATCTCCTATAAATATATAAAATTAGGGTGGAATTGTACCCAAAAAAGAGTTGATTTTAAATTAAAAAGAGAAATTCATGATGAAGGTATATATAAAGAGGTGTCACAAAGCAAAAAAGCTTTGTGAATTTTAAAAACTATTCTACGATAGCCTTGCCGATTCCACGCATACTATCTGTAATGTCTTCACGGTGTGCAGGACTTTCACCTATTGCATCCCATGTAATACATCCTTCAGTAGGACACGCAGTAGCACATGCTGGTTCATCATGATGACCAACACACTCTACACATTTATTAGCATATACGTAATAAATTTCTTCGCCAGTTGGATTATCATCCTCATCTACAATTGCTTCTACTGGACACTCATCAATACAAGCGCCGCAGTTAATACATGTATCACCAATAATTACTGCCATTAGGATTCTCCTATTATTAATTTCGTGGTAAGTTTAACAAAAGATTTTTAAAGATAGCTAAAAGATGCCCCATAAAAACGTAATAAAGCTAATTTGTTACACTTTGTGCTCTTAAGAAACTCACACTAAAAGTTAGTTTATTTTTAAATATTTTTTTATATCTTCAACTCTATTTGTTATCTCCCATGTAAAGCCCTCTTCTTCTCTTCCAAAGTGCCCATAAGCAGCTGTTCTTCTATATATTGGGCGTAATAAATCTAAAGATTCTATGATTCCTTTTGGTGTTAAATCAAAGAGCTCTTTCACACAAGACTCTATCTTTTTCTCTTCAACTATCGCTGTGCCATGTGTGTCTACCATAATAGAAACAGGTGATGAGATACCTATCGCATAGGCTATTTGTATGGTAACTCTATCACACGCCCCAGCAGCTACTAGATTTTTTGCCACATGACGACATGCATATGCTGCGCTTCTATCGACTTTTGTTGGGTCTTTTCCTGAGAATGCACCACCGCCATGGGGACAACTTCCGCCATAAGTATCAACTATGATTTTTCGCCCTGTCAAACCTGCGTCACCTTGAGGTCCGCCAATTACAAACTTTCCAGTTGGGTTAATATGGAAAACGGTTTTCTCGCTCATCAACTCAGCTGGAATAACATCTCTTATAACATCTCTTATAACATCTTCACGTATCTTCTCTTGTGATACTTCTGGCGCGTGTTGAGTTGATACAACTACTGCTTCGACACTTACTGGTTTGTCACCAATATACTTTACGCTTATTTGCGCTTTTCCATCTGGACGTAAATATGGAATGATGCCCTCTTTGCGAACCTCTGCTAAACGTCTGGTTAAACGGTGAGCCAAATATATCGGTAGAGGCATTAAAACATCTGTTTCACGACAAGCGTAACCAAACATAAGACCTTGATCACCTGCCCCTATCTCTCCGTCGGCTTGAGATACGCCTTGATTAATATCTGGAGATTGCTCTCCTATGCCATTTAACACAGCAGCTGAGCGATAGTCAAACCCATAAGTTGCATCTGTATACCCAATTTCTTGGACAACACGTCTAACAATCTCTTGCATTGGCGCATAAGCCGTTGTTTTTAGTTCGCCTGCAATTACACAAAAGCCATTTGATACCAGAGTTTCACACGCTACATGTGCACTAGGATCATGTTCAATAATATAATCCAAAATCGCATCGCTGATCTGATCTGCCATCTTATCAGGGTGCCCTTCTGTTACAGACTCTGAAGTAAAGATATACTCTTTTAAAGTTTTTGCTTCTTTTGTCATCGATTTTCCTTATTGAAATATGAAGTTTCTCTTCATAAATCAGCGAAAGTATAGCAAAAAAATTTATATAGAAAATTTCAAACTTTTATTCTCTCTTAAAGCTCTTTGCGACTAAAAAACATTGGATTTTGATTAATATACTTCTGTTAAAATTTTACAAATTAAATTAAACAAGGACATTATTATGTTAGTAACAAATCCAGCTCCAGAATTTAACGCAACAGCAGTTTTAGCAGACGGCTCAATCGTAGAAAACTTCAAACTATCTGAAAATCTTGGTAAAAAAGGTACAGTTCTATTTTTCTATCCACTAGACTTTACTTTTGTATGCCCATCTGAAATCATTGCGTTTTCTCATAGAATAGAAGAGTTTAAAAGCCGTGATGTAAATGTTATCGGCGTATCAGTTGATAGCCAATTTTCACACTTTGCATGGAGAGAAACACCAGTAAACAGCGGTGGTATTGGTCGTATCAAGTACCCACTAGTAGCAGATTTAACAAAACAAATTTCAAAAGACTATGATGTACTTTTCGGAGAAGCTGTTGCTCTTCGTGGCTCATTCTTGATTGATGGAAAAGGTGTTGTACGTCACGCTGTTATCAACGACCTTCCACTTGGAAGAAACATTGATGAGATGATTCGTATGGTTGACGCTATGCAGTTTACTGATGAGCACGGCGAAGTTTGTGCGGCAGGATGGCAAAAAGGTGATGAAGGTATGAAAGCTTCTACTGAGGGCGTTGCTGAGTACTTAGCAAAACACGAAAAAGATCTATAAATCTATCTTTATAAACTCTCACAATATAAGTGAGAGTTTAATCCCTACTCTTTATCTAAACTATTCATAGCTTTATCAGAAGCATTTTTTGCTCTATTGTAGTGATACTCATCTACTTTTTTTGCACATGCACTAAAGCCTATCGCTAAAATAACAGCCATAACAGTTATCACTCTGCTCATTTAAAATCTCCGCTTTATATCTATTTTTACGATTATAGCATAGTGCTATTTTTTACAAACCACATCGCTTTATCATTTACAAAAATAATATCTCTCCACTGTCTCTTTGGTGCGATTAGATTTAGTCGTTTTGGGTTTGAACTTCTTGAAATCGCTACATAGAACTGAGATGGCGCAAAAATTTCATTGCTCTGTATAACTAAATCCATGATAGACATACCTTGTGATTTGTGGATAGTTATGGCGTAAGAGAGCTTGATAGGAAATTGAAAGACGCTAAAGAGGCTCTCTTCTATAAACTGAGGTTTTGCATCTATGGTTTTTTGAACCCAATGAGATTTACTCTGTGCAACTCGCTCTAATTTTATAACGACCAAATCACTTTTTTGCACATAAACATAGGTAGCGTCAATATTTACAACAACTCCGCGTTCTCCATTAAAGTAGTTCCATGAGTTTCTCGTAAAGAGCACTGGCACTCCTATCTTTATCTCTAATGCCCTCTCAATCCTTGCGTCATCCATAAAACGCTCTACATCCAAATCTTTAACACTCTTTATGTGCTTGATTATTTGAGCCTCTTTTGTATGAAGTTCACTATCTACAAAGGCTAACTGCGTTTTATTGTGCATTGCTGCGGAGTCATTTTTTGCAAATAAAAATGTAAATTCACTCAAATCCTCTGGCAGCGGTTTTATGTAGCTGTTTAGCTCGTTATGAACATCTTCATCCACATAACCCTCTCTAACTTTAGAGAGAAGCTCTATAAATTCCTTGTCATCAGTTCTATAAATATGCGTTAGTTCAACTATCTCAAAAGCAAATTTCTCCCAAACAGTGGACTGAAATGCAAAACGCACCTCTGTGTATCCACGAACTACTGGAGGGAGTTGTAAAAAATCGCCAACAACTAGAAGTGCGCCTCTAAAGTTGCCTTGTTCTAATCGCAAAGCTATCATCTCAAATAGAGTGTCACTTACCATAGAGACTTCATCTATAACAATCAAATCCATACTAGAGATGAGTTTTTGTACCTTTGCTTTTATCTCATACTTAGCGTTTTTTTGAAGCTCTTCTATATCTTTTGAGATTCCCAAGTCAAAAAAGCTATGCAGAGTTTGACCGCCTATAAGAGTAGCTGCCATGCCTGTTGAAGCTAGTTTTGCAACCTTTTTTGCCTCTTGCTCATAGTGTGTGATTATATTTTTAGTAAGTGTTGTTTTGCCAACACCTGCCCCGCCAGTTAGAAAAACTCTTCTTTTAGATTCTAATTTAGAGATAATGTCTTTTAAAAAATTCATAAAAAAATTATACTATAATAGTAAAAAATATTATGAGGAAAGCCTATTTTATGGAGAAAATATTAGTTGTAGAGGACAACAAAACATTAGCAAAACTAATTGCAAAAAAAATAAATTTAGAGCTTGGTTTTGAAGTTGAAGTAGCTTATAGCTTTTTAGAAGCAAAACTTTTTCTAAAGAGATATAGCTACTTTTTAACTCTTGTTGATTTGAATCTTCCAGACGCACCAAATGGCGAAATCGTTGATCATATACTTGAATCTGGCAATCACGTTATCGTTTTAAGCGGAAATATTGACAAAACATTTCGTGCCAATATGCTCAAAAAAAATATAATTGACTACGTAAATAAGGGCGGTGTTGATGATATAAATTTCATAATTAACACAATTGCCAGACTCAAAAAAAATAAAGAGCATAAAATATTGGTTGTTGATGACTCTATGGTTTTTAGAAAACAGATGCAGAGTATGCTTGAAAATATGTTTTTTAAAGTCATAACAGTTGCACATGGAGAAGAGGCACTTGGTATTTTAAATAGCGTCTCGGACATAAGTTTAGTTCTAACAGACTACCATATGCCTGTGATGGATGGGCTAGAACTTACAACAGAAATACGAAAAAAATATACAAAAAATGATTTGACAATCATAACTATCTCTGGCGATAACGACGATGATACAACTGCTATGTTTTTAAAAAGCGGAGCAAATGATTACATCAAAAAACCTTTCTCTAAAGAGGAGTTTTCATGTCGTATAAATAACTCTATCGAAGCGCTCGAGAACATTTATACAATAACAAACCATGCAAACAGAGACTTTTTAACAGGTCTTTACAATAGAAGATACTTTTTTAACAATATGTTTCCTTACTTTGAAAAAGCTATAGCTGATAGTGAAAAATTTACAATCGCTGTTATAGACATTGACTATTTTAAAAAGATAAATGATACATATGGGCATGAAATAGGCGATAGAGTCATAAATAACTTAGCTGATATTTTAAGAACTAATATCTCTCAAGATGATATAGTTGCACGATTTGGCGGCGAAGAGTTTTGCATCGTTTTAAAAAACATAACTCCAGAACAAGCTTTGAGTCGTTTTGAAAAGATAAGAGAAAAAGTACAAAACACTATTGTTTCATTAGAAAATGAAGAAAAAATCAAATTTACTGTCTCAATAGGGGTGCTTTTACATCCAGAAGAGACTCTTGAAGAGAGCATAAATCAAGCGGATATGCTTCTTTACAACGCAAAGCAAAACGGAAGAAACCGCATAGAGCACAACTAAGGCTCTATCACTATTACCTCTCCAAAAGGAATTTCTCTCTCCTTTGGAGCTATCCATTTTACTTCATACATTGGGCGCTCTTTTGGGAAAACACCTTCTAAATCGCTAAAATACAGAAGTAGCTTCAAATCATCAAGCTCATTCTCTATAAAATCAAAAACCGCTCTAAAGTCCGTTGCTCCTCCACCGCGTAGCTCTATATCTAAAATGTCTCCACTGTAAAGAGTCTTATGAGATTGAATCTTATCATCACACACAATTAGCTCAAGATGAAAGTTTGGAAATGTGTTCATGATGAAATTAAGCTCACTTAAAAATGTACCTAAAAGAGCCTCATCAACAGAACCCGAGCTATCAATTGCAACTGCAAATTTAAATGTTTGACTCTTTGAAGACGGAAGATATATACCGCTGTAAAGAAGTTTTTTACTTGGAGGAAGAAGGGTGTAGTCATCTCTGTAAAACTTATCAAGTGCGACTCTGAGCTCATCTCGCCAATCTATTTTACTCCTATAAGAAAGAGTAAAAAACCTCGCCATTGACACTGGAATCTCGCTATTTTTTTGAGCCTCATCAAGTTTGGCCTTTGCAAACTCCTCAAAGAGTTGCTCATCTTGAATAAGTTCTGGATTTTTAGAGCTGTTTTGATTATCAGAGTCACTTTTTGTATCTTCTATATCATCTGCCTCATACTCTAGCTCATCACGCAAAATATCATCTTTGAGCTCGGCATAAATCTCCTCAGCATACATTCCGCTAAATCTCTTAGAGTAATGCGCCCTATCTGGTCTCTCTAGCCCATTTTCAACCAACATATCATTTATAGCGTAGTCAGTAGCTAACTGCCAAAGCCACCCGCTTCTGCCATTTTTTCTAGTCTCATGAGCCAGAGAAGCGTGCATAGCGCCATTTGCAAAAATAAACTCCATCTCGCTGCCTGTTAGTTCTACTAAAAAATCACTGTTGTACTCAAGTTTTATGCCATTGCTCTTAAAGCTCTCAATATCATCATTTACAATTAACTCCAGCTTTGAAGCAAGTACCCCAAAAAGTGGGTAGTTTACCAAAAGTTTAGCTTTTGCTTGGGAGATTTTTTGCTCGATTGACATCTAACTTTTACCCCAAAAGATAAGCAAATTTTTTAACCCACTCCCTAAAGGTTTCTGAGTGTTCCATAGTTATGCCATTTCTTTGCAAATCTTGCACTATCATTACGGCAAATTCTGCTTTTAAATCGAGGGTGTATCTTAGTAGATTCTCTAGCTTCTCATCACTTTTATCTCTAAGAAATGTGCTTACGAGTCCACCGCTTAGGGCGTAGAGGACATCTACTTCATCGCTGTATTCGCCATTTGAAGTTTCCAATATCTCATTTATATCTGGCAATCTATCTATTACTTTTATAAAAGATAAAAAAGAGACTCCAACATCTCTTCCAACTGCACCGCTTATGGTGTCAAGCAGGAGCGATTTTGGCATGTTAGTTTTTAAAATACTATCTACATAAGCCCAGCTTCTAGGCGTTGCAAAGCTTTTTGTATCGTTTTTTGCATCAAAGGTAAAGAGATGTTCATTTTTGTATGAGATATAAGAGAGAACCCTCTCATCAACTCCGCTCCCATAAGCCCAAAGCCTCCAGTCCTCTACATCAACATCCATCTCAAAGTGAACAAATCGATTTGCTAAAGGGCTAGGCATTCGATATGTTACGCCTCTATCGCTATCACGATTTCCAGCAGCTACTATTGCCCAACCATCTGGCAACTCATACTCTCCAACTTTTCTATCAAGGATTAGTTGATACGCAGAAGCTTGAACACTTGGCGGGGCAGAGTTTAACTCATCTAAAAAGAGAACTCCCTCGCCATCACGAGGCAAAAATGCAGGAGGCGCCCAAAGTGCGGTATGTGACTCTTTATCATAAAATGGTATCCCTTTTAAGTCGGTTGGATCCATGAGCGCTAGTCTGAGGTCTATAAAACCTACTCCTCTGCTTTTTGCTATCTGCTTTACGATAGAAGACTTCCCAATCCCTGGAGCACCCCATAAAAAAGTAGGAACTCTCTGCTCTATCAAAGAACCAATCGTTACTATCAAATCCGTTGCTCTCACACTTCCCATCCTATATTTTCTTGTTGTATATGTTTTGTAAACGCAGGATTTTCTTTTACCTGACGTGCTACTCTTGAGTCAAGCTGAAGCTGATATAGCGCCTCAACAGGGGTACTTTTATTTTGTGCTAAAGAACTCAAAACCTCTATATCTTGGCTACTTGAGAGAGCTTCAAGTATATTTTTGGGAGTATTTGGATTTTGGGCTAAAGAGATATGATTTGCCTCATCTTTATACGCCTCTGCAAGATTCTCTTTTGAAAGGTTACTATTTTTATACACTTCACTTGAGAGAGCTTTTGATTTAACTAAAAGAAGTCTCATTGCCACGCTGTAATCTAACTTTTCATTAAGAGCCAAGGCTATATCAACATCATAAAGGTTCAAATCTGCAAGTCTTTGCTGCATCTGAGTTGTAAGTGAGCTGTTTTTAGCAACCTCAACAGGAACTACTTGTATAAATTTTTCAAAAAGTTCACTATTTAGTTTTAGGTGAAGTGCCAAATTTTTAGCATATTTTTTATTTAATAAAAGTTTTGAAATAAGATCACTTGATATGTTTCTGCCCATTGAAAGGGCTTCCAAAACCTCTTTATCCTCAGATTCATATAGTTCTATCTGCATCTCTTCATCACAATCATGTCTCATAGCAATCAATGTTTTTACTCTTGAAGATGCTTTTTTTATAAGCTGACTCAAAACACTCTTTGAAGCTTCATGGTGTGTTGCGATTGCAGATAGGATATTTTGATTTGCGCCGCTTCTGCCTTCAAGTAAAGTTTTTTGAAGCGGCTCTAGTTCAAATATCATCTCGATTAATTCAGATTTTGCAGTTTGAGAGATAAGGTGCATAAAGCCTGATGTAGCGTACTGAACGTTATGATTTCTCTCTATATTTTTATAAAACCTAAGAATGATGGAAGCACTTACATCACGGTTATCATCATTTTCAAAAAAATCTTCTCCACTCCATGAGTACATCTTTAAGAGTTTAAAAAAGAGCTCATCCTCTATGGTTGAGTTTTGTATAAAAGCTTTGAGTCTCTCTTTATCTCTGCTAAGTTTTAGGCTCATCAAAAGAGTGTCTGCGTCTATATAACGTGCTAGTTCTTTCTCAAGTATATCAATAGAGATAAACTCCAAAAGAGTTGATTTTGCCTTATAAAGCGCATCGCTCTCATTTTGTTCATATGGAGTCATCATCTTGCCATCAATGACAAGAACGACATCCTCGGCATATTTATCTACCACTGTTATCTTATGAAATTTCATCTGCGACGCAAACTCATCACTGCTAAATGCACGGCTTTTGCCAAATAAAAGTACTGTTTTGTTTTGTAATTGTTCTAAATTCATAGTCCGATTATAGCAATTAATATTTGAATTTTTATGCTATTTAACTACATAAGCTATAATCAAAACCCAAAATAAAGGATTTGTTATGAAATTATATGCACCTTGGCAGAAGGCTTTTGAGAAAATAGCTACACCTTTTGAGCAGTTTCTTCATGCTCAGACAACAACTGGACTTATGTTAATGCTTATGACTATTGTTGCTCTAGTTCTTGCAAACTCGCCATTTGCAGATGCATATTTACACCTCTTTCACACAAAAATAGATGTTTTTGTAGGTGAGTATGGTGTCTCAAAGAGCATTCATCACTGGATAAATGATGGACTTATGGCAATCTTCTTCTTTATAATCGGACTAGAGATAAAAAGAGAGATTTTAGTCGGAGAGCTCTCAAACATAAAAGTTGCAATTTTACCAATAATCGCAGCAATCGGCGGGATGGCACTTCCTGCACTCATATACTACACTATAAATTTAGGAGATGTTGGTGAAGCTGGATGGGGAATTCCTATGGCTACGGACATCGCCTTTGCGATTAGTGCTTTGGTTCTTCTTGGAAGAAGAGTATCTCCTTCTCTTGTAACATTTTTAGTAGCTCTTGCTATCGTTGATGACCTTGGTGCGGTTGTTGTTATCGCTCTTTTTTATACACAAGAGATACACATGTTGCCTCTTCTTTTCGCTTTTATATCTTTTTTGATTTTAGTCTCATTTAACCGTTTTGGCATACATATGATACTTCCTTACTTTATAGTTGGATTTATCATGTGGCTATTTATGTTGGAGTCTGGCATACATGCAACAATCGCTGGGGTAATTGCTGCTATGGCGATTCCTTCACGTCCAAAATACTCTCCTATCGACTTTACGCAATCTGCAAAAAATAGACTCGAAGAGTACGACAACTACCCAATAACAACCGACTATATGATGCACGAACAGCAAAAAGCAATCCTTCAAAATATAAAAGACAAGATAGACGCTATCAGTTCTCCATCAGCTAGGCTTGAACACTCTTTGCATCTTCCAGTGAGTTTAATCGTTATCCCTCTTTTTGCACTTGCAAACGCTGGTGTTTCGATAGATTTTTCATCGGCGTATGAAACGCTACTTCAGCCAATCTCTTTAGGTGTCATTGCTGGTCTTGTTTTTGGAAAAGTTTTTGGAATAGCTGGAATCTCTTATCTTGCCGTAAAACTTGGTATCGCCAAACTTCCTGAGGGCAGTACAATGAGTCAAGTTTTTGGTGTAGCTTTTCTTGGTGGTATCGGCTTTACGATGTCTATTTTTATCGCGGAACTCGCATTTGCAGGAAACAGTGAACTTGTCTTTCAAGCAAAAATAGGTATCTTAGCGGCATCTCTGTTTGCTGGAGTATTTGGCTTTATCTGGCTTAAATACATAGCAAAAGGTGCAAACTAGCGAGGTTTTATCTCGCATCCATTAAACACAAAATCTAGCTCTTTAGGCATCTCTTTGTAAAGCAAAGGGCTGTCCAAATCCACATACTCAATAACATCACGATATGCAAACGCCAAATGAAGCGCCATATTTATAGAGTATGGTCCCTCTAACATCGAGCCTAACATGCACTTAAACCCGCTACTTCTTGCGAACTCTAAAATCTCTATCGCTTTACTCACTCCGCCACACTTCATAAATTTGATATTTATCATATCTGCACATTTATCTTTTATAACTCTTTGCGCATCTTCAAGCGTAAATACAGCTTCATCCGCCAAAATAGGAATATGTGAAAGCTCAGTTATATCTTTTAAACCATCAAGATTTGGAGCTTCAACTGGTTGTTCTATAAGTTTTATAGGAGTATCAAGCATATTTTCTATAAAGAGCATCGTGCTCTCAAAATTCCACGCTTGATTTGCATCTACTAAGATTTCACATCTTGGTAATTCATCAGATATTTTTCTAACAATATCTATCGCATGTAAAACATCACTTCCAACTTTTACTTTAAGTATCTCCATGCCGCTATCAAAGGCTTTCTTGGCATCTTGCAGCATAACATCCGCTTCATTTAAACTGATAGTTATATCGCTCTTTAGTGGCGATATATCTGTTGCGCCAAAGTACTCATAAAGTGGTTTTTTCGCCTCTTGAGAGAGTAGATGAACAAACGCTGTATCAAGTGCCGCCTTTGCGCTGGAGCCAATAGCACACTTTGTATGTAAAACACCAAGCGCCTCTTCACAAGTAAGATTTAAAAACAGCTCCTCAACACTGCCAATCGAAGTTAATATAATATATATATCCTCCCCCGTTATAGCCTTTGTAGCAGGTGCCTCGCCGATACCTATGAAGCCATTGTCACACTCCACCTCAACTCTTACAAACTCTACATTCGATGTCTGGCGCAATGCCGTTTTAAATGGAGTTTTGAGTTCTATCTGTTTTACCTCAGTTGTTATATTTACTATTTTCATTTTACCATCCAGATCAAAATATTTCCCACCGCCAAACCTCCGAAAGTTCCTACAATATACCCCATTATAGCCATCAAAACAGCTATACCAACAAGTGCTTTGTTGTATGTTGCCGCGAGTATAGATGCCGAAGCCACTCCGCCTATGTTTGAGAGTGAAGCTATGGCAATACTAAATAAATCAAGCTTAAATATCTTTGCTCCAACTACCATGATAACCGCATGAATGACTAATATACAAAACCCTGCAAAAACATAAACACCAACACCGCTAAAGTTCTCAAAGAGTGCTTTTGAGCCGATTAGTGCTATGAGCATATAGAGCATTGTAGTAGCAACTTCACTCGCTCCGTTTATGTTTTTCAATTTTGTAAATGAGCCAATAACCCCAAATAGAGTAGCAAGTACGACTGTTGTTGTCGTATAGTTAAAAAGAGCAAATCCGCTCTGCGCTATTAGATTTACAACAAATGCAACGACGATAGAGAGAAGTATCAAAAACCAATACTTTTTTGCTCCTATGGTGCATGAACACCCAATAGAACTTAACTTTGCCATCTGTTCATGCGAGGATGTAAAAGTGTTGAAATAGTGCGCAAATGGTGTTAAAAAAAGCAAGAACATTATCCAAATAGTATAGTTTACGCTATCAACTATCAGTGCATATCCAAACGCTTCTTGAGATACATTTAGCGCAGAACCAACTGCTATCATGTTTGCAACTCCGCCCATCCAGCTTCCACTAAGTGCGCCAAAGGCAGATGCCATCTCTTTGTTAAAATCAAAAAGAAAAGAGATAAGAACAAAAGCAAAAGCGAGTGAGAAAACAGCCAATAAATAGGCAATGACAAGGGATTTGCCAAGCTTAAAAAAATCCCTAATATCAACTTGTAAAAGCATCAAAAAAAGCATAGCAGGGAGAAGATTTTTCTTTGTATTTTCATATATAGCATCTATTTCCACATTTTGCGCAAATACTCCCATGGAAGCAAATGTCATGCTAAAGAGATAGATCAGCACAACAGCGGGAACAAACTTAAAAAACTTTAACTTGCTTTTTTGCTCAACTAAAGTAATTACAGCAGCCAAAGAAGCTAAAGCAAAAAGATACCCAAAAGGTGAGGAAATCATCTCTTTTCTTTAGCGCAAGGCGCGTCTTTAAACCCTTCTATACTCTCTCTTAAAGCACTCATAAATCTCTTTGATGGGTCGTCTTTACGTGTTCTGTACTTACTATCTTCTTCAAGCCATAGTTCACTTCCCTCAAAACATCTATACTCGTAATGCCCCACAACATACTCAACACTTGGAAATCTACTTTTAATCTCTTTAACAAGCTCTATATTTGCGCTTAACTGCTCAGGTGTCAAGTTGTCTTTTGAGTTTTGCCCGCCAACATTTTCTATCCCAATAGAGTTATAGTTAAGCCCTATAACATGCCTTGCCATGCTATCAAGTGGCATAAGTTGATGGATAGTTCCATCTCTATCAACCATAAAATGAGCTGAGACATTTACTGCTCCGCCTCTGTCTATATCGGCTCTAGCGCTTGGGAGGGTTTCTGAGTGGAAGCAAGAGAGCGAATTATTAAAATTATCTATTGCCGTATGATGTATAACGATTATTTTTGGAACTATTTTTATATCTTTTACATCTAAGTTATAGTGAGTTTTTATGTACTCTTTTGTGAGATCTACTCTCATTTTTGTAAATTCAATTGGTGTATGCTTTATCTCTATGGCTATTAAAAAAACAGAAGAAATCAAGATAGATAAAAAGATTTTATACATACAAATACCTCTAAAAAAAATTAAAGACAGTATATTATAATTAACTTTTATATGCTTTTAATAGCTATATCTATACCATCATACTATGAATACTTATCCTATTGTGAAGCAAAATTTATTATTAGAGCCACTTAGTTCAAGCGCACTCAAACTTGTTCGTGGCATATATAACACTTATGTATCAAATGATGAAGAAGGTGCGATAGATATAAAGATTTCAAACTTCTTCAAACTATTAAATCTTAAAGATTCTAAAGAATCAATGTATTATATTCAAGATTTATTAGAAGAGATAAACGAGCCTATCGCCGTTAGAAATTTTGAGTTTAGAGGGATTACAACTCAGCTTAAATTTGTTCAGTTTTGTATCTATAAAATCAAAACAGATGTAATTAGCATAGAGGTAAGCGAAGAGTATTTGCACGCTCAAAGCGAATATATGTTAGACTCGTTTCTTTTTTAGTAACGCTAAAGGAAGTAATTCCTTTAGCTACGCTAGCCGCTATGGCACTGAAGCTTGCCGCTTGAAGCGGCAGATAACTTGAACACAAGCCTTTTTTAGGCAAAAAACTAAAAGGTAGAGATTTGGCAAAAAGATATATTATTTTGGATACAGAAACAACTGGCATAGGCGAAGAAGATAGAGTAATTCAGCTCGGTTTTATGGTTTTGGGTGAAAAAGAGATAGAGGTTCAAAATGAGTTTTTTAGCACATCCGTTCCAATTAGTTTTGGAGCAATGGAGACGCATGGCATCACTCCAAATATGCTAGTAGACAAGCCTCTTTGCAAAGAGAGTAACTCATTTAAAAGACTAAATGAACTTAACACAAACGAGAACTATCTCATCATCCATAACGCAAAATTTGATATAGATATGCTTCAAAAAGAGGGTTTTAAAACTCAAATGAGAGTTATAGATACTCTAAGGGTTGCAAAACATCTACTTCCAGACGAAGAAGCACACAGACTTCAATACTTCCGTTATAAAATGGAGCTCTACAAAGAGGAGCAAAAAGAGGCAGATGAGCTAAACATCGTTATAAAAGCCCATGATGCAATCGGCGATGTTTTGGTTTTAAAACTACTACTCAGTAAGTTAAAAGAGCTTGTTATCGCTCAGTTTCCAAAAGAAAACCCAGTTGAGAAAATGGTTGATTTGACAGCTACACCAATCATGATAAAATCATTTAACTTTGGAAAGTACAGAGGCAAAACTCTTGAAGAAGTAGCTAAAAGCGATGCCCCATATTTGAGATGGATGCTAAGCAATATGGAAAATCTTGATGAAGATATGCGCTACTCAATCAACACCGCTTTAACCATTTAAAATAACCTCAAAGCAGTTGCTTCCTAAAACATAGTCATAATCAAGTTTAAACTCATGTTTTTGTACAACTGCGTTAGTTATATAAACTCCTAAGCCAAGTCCACTCATAGAAATTAACTGCCATGGTCATTTAAGAGGTAAAACTAAAAGCTAAAAACAGTACCAAAGCAATTCCCCAGCTTATAAATGCGTAGGGGAGTTGTGTGTTTGTATGTTCAATGAGTTCACAATCACTTGCCATTGCGGAGATGATAGTGGTATCTGAGATAGGTGAGCAATGATCTCCAAAAACACCTCCAGATATAGCAGCACCAACACAAAGAGCCATATTTGCATCCATGGAGAGAGCCATTGGAATAGCTATTGGAATCATTATGCTAAAAGTTCCCCAGCTAGTTCCTGTTGAGAGAGAGATAAGAGATGCTATGATGAAAATAACAGGAGCTAAAAAAACTATACTTAAATTTTGACTAACCAATGAAGCCAAAAAATTGCCAGTTTTTAACTCTGTCGTTATCTCTCCTATACCAAAAGCAAAAAGAAGTATAAGTGCAATTGGAACTAGCTTTAACGCACCACCAAGAGCAGTTTTACCCCATAATGAGAGTGACATGTTTTTTGTTCCTACAAAATAAAAAAGAGTAAAAAGCACAGTAGAGAGCATTGTATAGAAGATGGAGCTAGAGCCACTTCCTTTTAAAATATCGCCATCTCCAGTGATGTATAAAAAGAAAAAAACAAAAAGCACCATTAAAATAATTGGTATAAGCATATAAAACATACTCTGCGATTTTTCAGTGCTTATCTCTTCATTTTTTGGCTTATGTTTTGCATTTTTCATAGCTCCTATATCTATGTTAAACCATATCGCTACAAATGTCACAAAGAGCGCTGCCATCGCATAAAAGTTATATAATACAGATGTTAACAAAACATCCAAAGCGTCAAGATTTAGCGCATTAAGTGAAATTTGTGTTGTTATAAGCCCTAAAAGAAGCGCTCCCCATCCATTTAAGATGATAAGAGAGCTAACAGGAGCAGCAGTTGAGTCACAAACAAAAGCAAGTTTTGCACTTGGGATTTGGTATTTGTAACAAAACGGTTTTCCAACAGCTCCTGCGATTAGAGATGTTATGGTTGACTCTATAAATATAAAAATACCTATAACATAGCTAAGCATCAAAGCAGATCGTGGAGATTTTACAACACCTGTTTTATGCTGCATAAAATCAACAAAGCCATCAATACCGCCAGACTTTTCTATCAAAGCCATAATACTTCCGACCAAAACTGCAAAAGAGAGTGTTTTTAGTATCCATGGCTCTTCAAGCAGAGATATAAAAAGTAAAAATATAGTTTTTAGTGATGCGATAAGAGAGAAGTCATTTAATATAAATCCGCCAAGAACTATACCTCCAAAGAGCGAGAGAAGAACATTTCTGCTATATAGTGCTAAAGCTATCGCCAAGAGCGAAGGAAGAAGGGAGAGGGCTGAGGGTTCTATGCTAAACCTATCAAAACTCTATAGAGAGTAAAACTAAACCAGGTCTTCCAAAAATCTCTTTATACGGTTCGCAATCTTTTTGCTTAACCTCTTTGAAACCTAGTTTCTTATAGTAAAGAAGAGTCTCTAGTGAGCCAATTTCAACTATAGTTTGTGCGATTCTATACCCTTTTAGCCTTGCAGTTAAAAGACTTTTTTGCATAAGCGCTTTTAAAATTCCAACATCCATAAAACCTTCCAGCTCTTCCATGTAGTCAAAAACAAGAGTTCTGCTGTTTAGCACAAAACCGCAAATATCCATCAAGCCGAAGTACTCATTCTCCTCAGCGTTAACACCAATCTCTTCTAAAGCACTTATAAAAGTCTCTTTAGTTATAAGTCTTGGCTCATAACTCGCAAGTGAACCGACAGATTTACCATCAATTTCTGCGATTAAAAAATTACTAAAATGACAACTAGACTTTGATGTAGTATTTGTTAGTTTTTCTAAATTTTTTAAAGTCTCTTCATCATTTTTTGTTTTAAAAATCAGGTCAAAAACACCGATTTTTTTATCTGCCCTAGTACTTTGTAAAATCATTTCTGCTAAAAAAGACCCATCAGCACTAGTAGCTTTTCTTATATTAATACCCATAAACTTTTTTCCATTTTTTAAAAATTAATCTGTTTCACATTTTGGTAATAGTAACATAGTTTATGGTAAAAAACTTCTTAATTATTATAATTTGTCAAATGTTCCTTTTTGCTAGTGAGCAAATCATTTTAGTCGTTGCAGATGAGTTTAACTCAACCAAAGCTAATCTAATATGTTTTGAAGACAACAAGGCTGTTTTTGAGCCCATAGAGGTAAATTTAGGTGCGAATGGAGTAGCGTTTGGAGCTGGAGATGTTGAGTTCTTTAAAGCAGACTTAAATCCCATAAAACATGAGGGCGATAAAAAAGCACCGCTTGGTATATTTACTCTTGACTCTGTCTTTGGTTATGAGAGAGAGATAAATCTTAAAATGCCATATCTGCATGCAACAAAAGAGTTAATTTGCGTAGATGACTCAAACTCAAAATTTTATAACCAAATCATTAGAAAACCCAAAGAGTTACCTGCTAGTTATGAAGAGATGCGACGGGAAGACTCTCAATATGAATTAGGAATTACAGTTGGACACAACAAAAAGCAGATACCACAAATGGGGTCATGCATCTTTATACATGTAGAAAAATCAGAAGGTGCACCAACTGCTGGATGTACGTCAATGAAATTAGAAGATTTAAAAAAAATAGTCTATTGGCTTGATAAAAGCAAAAATCCAACTCTGATTCAAATCATTTCCGCGCAAAAAAGAGAACTATTAAGGCTCTATCCATTCTTGGGGATAAAGCCTTAAGTGGCTACTCCTCTTCTTTACTCATATAATCTTTTGCTTGTATACCCATCAAAGAGAGTCCAGTCTTTAAAGAGAGCCCAACAAGCATAAGAAGTTTAAGAAGTTTTGCCTCATCCTCTGTTCCTATAATTCTGCAATCATAATAAAATTTATGCAGAGATCCAGCGAGTGATTTTAGATACTCTGGAAGTTTTTGAACCTGTCTTGAGCTAAAAGCATCTTCTACAATCTCTGGAAGTAAAAGTGCATCAAACATAAGCATATCCGCATTTTCATCTAGATTTTTAAGTGATGCAGACATTATCTCATCATAACTCAAATCACTCTTTGAGATGATAGTTTTTATTCTAGCATGAGCATATTGAATATAAAAAATAGGATTCGAGCTATCTTGCTTTTTAAACTCTGCGAGATCAAACTCTAAGGCTGTATCGCTTTTTTTAGAAGCAAAGATAAATCTCAGTGCATCTGAACCTATCTCTTCTACTATATCACTCATAAGAATCACATTTCCAGCACGTTTACTCATCTTGTAAGGTTCGCCATCTTTTAAAAGACTCACCATTTGAGATAGTAAAATTTCTAGCTTGTTACTATCGTAACCTAAAAACTCAACTGAAGCTTTTACTCTAGCCATATATCCGTGGTGATCTGCGCCCCAGATATTTATATAGTGATCATATCCGCGTTCAAATTTTTGGTTATGATAAACTATATCACCCGCCAAATACGTAGGACGGCCATCTTCACGAACAACAACCCTGTCCGCATCATCGCCTCTTAGACTTGATGCTATAAAGAGCTTATCGTCCTTCTTGTAGACACCTTCTCCCATTTTAGCCATTGCTCTATCCCAGTCATCATAGAGAGTTGACTCATAAACAAAGGTATCAAAAAAGATATTTGTATCTGCTAAATCTTTTTTTATAATCTCTATTACACCATCTTTTGCCCAAAGTGCCAGCTCTTTTTGACGAGACTCATCACTTAAAATCTCTACTCCAAACTTTTTTATGGCTTCATTCGCCAGTGGAGCAAGATAATCACCTCTATAATAACTCTCTGGATATTCAACACTCTCTTTGAGTATATTTTCTCTTCCATAAAGCTGGATGGAGAGCCCTAATAAATCTATCTGATTTCCAGCATCATTTACATAATACTCAGCGGTTATATCATAGCCCAAATGACGAGCCAGTCTAAAGAGTGTATCCCCATAAACAGCACCTCTAGCATGTCCGATATGTAAAGGTCCTGTTGGGTTTGCACTAACAAACTCTAATAGAATCTTCTCTTTTTTTTCTTGTTTTGCAAATTCTTCAGGATTATCTAATGCCCAAGAGCCATACTCACTTAAAAATTTTTCACTTAGGCGAAAGTTTAAGTAACCTTTTACAGATTCAACTTTAGTAAAAATATCATTATCTTCAAAAGAGGAGGCAATTTCATCAGCAATTTTCATAGGAGATTGCTTTAGCTCTTTGGCTAAAGCAAAAGCAATAGGGGTAGCAAAGTGACCAAAAGAGCG
>CAMBTK010000012.1 GCA_945870785.1 Sulfurimonas crateris | reverse complement strand
TCTCTTGCATTTCCAGTTTGAAAAAGTCTATTGACACTGTTAAGATAGTTTGTAATTGAAATCATTTAAACCCTTTTTTATTTTTAATGTAGATGATAGAGTTTTTTTCGCTCACTTGAACCTGCTATGTTTAATTGTTTTCTATATTTTGCGATAGTACGGCGTACCATTTGGACTTTGAATTTATCTTGGATAAGTTCTAAGAGCTTCATATCGCTTAGTGGTTTTTTTCTATTTTCACTCTTTACCAAATTTACCACAAACTCTTTTATCGCTGCGTTTGAGACATCTTCATCTATGGCAGTTGTAAAGAACTCTTTCATAGCGTAAACACCTCTATCACATGCGATATATTTGTTTGCAATAGCTCTTGATATGGTTGATGGGTTGTGTCCAAACTCATCTGCCAACGTCTTTAGAGTCAGTGGCATAATAGCGCCACCTGTAAAAAACTCATACTGATACTCAACTATCATAAGCCCTACTTTGTAGAGTGTCGCTTTTCTCATATCAAGGGCATCAACTAAGCTTTTTGCCTCTTTGATTTTTTGTGAGATGTAATCATGCTCTACTGAGTAGTTCGTATCAATGGTTATGGTTGGGTAGTAGGCATCGTTTAGTTTTACCTCTATTGAGTCATCTTCATTAAAAAATATCATCAAATCTGGAATAACCTGTGCAGATTCCTCAAGATACTCAATAGCAGGAGGGTTTTTAAACGTAGTAAGAACTCGCATAACTTCAGAAAATCCAGCCTCATTTGAATAATCATAAATATTTGATATATCTTTTATAACTTTTATCGCCAAAGGATAGACTTCATCACTTATATCTGAGCTATCCAACTGAAACAAAAATGATTCAGAGAGTCCTTTAGCGCAAATACCGACTGGCTCGGCATGTGCGAAACGCAAACGTATCTTTTCAAACTCTTCTATCGTTATAGAATTATTTTCGCAAAACTCTTCACTATCGCCCTCATAATAGCCATTTTCATCAAGATTGCAGACTACAAAAGAGGCTATTTTTTGCGAAATTGGAGTTGGAAACAGTGGCGCTTCTATCTGCTCATCCAAAACATCATAGAGTGATTTTTTGACAAAAGTAAGCGCTTCTATCTGTTCAGTTCTTGTGTTGGCAACAGAACTGCTAACTATTTTTTTTGGAAGAAGTTTCTCAAAACTATCTTCAAATCCAGAACTTATCTCTATGATTGGATTTGCATCTACAAATGGAGACATAGCCTCGCCCAAATCGCTCAGACTTGAGTGCAAAATAGGTAACCAATTGCGTAAAGTATTTGATAATTTATGCTTATTTTCTACGCTTTGCGTCTGCCTTAATTGTGCCATGGTTATATAAGCCTCTTAAAGCTTAAACTCCTCGCCTAGATAGTGCGTTCTAACATCAGCATTTTTACCTATCTCATCACTTGTTCCACTCGCTAAAAGTGAGCCAGATTTTATAACATAAGCTCTGTCACAAACATCAAGCGTCTCACGAACATTATGATCAGTTATCAAAACACCGATTCCATAAGATACAAGCTGTTTTATAACTGTCTGGATATCCATAACTGCTATCGGGTCAACTCCAGCAAAAGGCTCATCAAGAAGCAGAAATTTAGGCTTATTTACAAGTGCTCGTGCTATCTCGACACGTCGACGCTCTCCACCGCTGAGGCTTACACCCTTACGGTAGCGAATAGGCTCAATGTTGAACATATCAAGAAGTTCTAGTATTCTTTTCTCTTGAGCTTCTTTATCTTTTATCTCTACCTCTGCGGCGATTAAAAGGTTCTCTTCAACACTTAAATCCTTAAAGATTGATGCCTCTTGTGGAAGGTAGCCTATACCCTTTAGTGCTCTTTGGTGCAGTGGCATTCCAGATAAATTCTCATCATCAAAATAGACCTCTCCGCCACTTGATTCTACAAGTCCGCAAATCATATAAAAAGTAGTTGTTTTTCCAGCTCCGTTTGGTCCTAAAAGCCCTACAACTTCGCCACTTTTAACCTCTAAACTCATACCTTTTACTATCTCTAACTCTTTGATACTCTTTTTTAAATTTACAGCTCTTAATATATGCATAATTTATACTCTCTTTTATCGGTTGAAATTTTTTCTATATCTATACTCATCACATCAATTCCTGCTTCCATTAAAATTTCTATAATCTTCTCATCACCCCACTCAATAAAATGAAGGCCCTCTTTTTCAAGCTCTTCAAGCATCCCCAAAGATATAAAATGATCAAGTCCATGGTTATACATATCGTAATGAAATACATTTTTAGAGTATGCGTGTTGAAGTGAGAAAGTTGGTGATGTAACCTCTTCTTCAACCCCCAAATAAAGAGCCATCTTTTTGACAAATGTTGTTTTTCCAGTTGCTAAGTCACCTCGCAAGATAACTACACCACTCTTAAACTCTTTTGCTATATCTCTAACAATTGTATCTATTTCATTAAGTGATAAAGTGTATGTTTTCATAATTTATTTGATATTTCAATGATTTGTTTTAACTTTTCTTTGGCTTTTCCTGTTTTTATAGCACTTCGTGCTATCTCTAAGCCATCTTGAATATCACGAGCCAAACCATCAACTACTAAAGCAGAGGCTGTATTTAACATAACAATATCTCTTTGAGCGTCTGTCGCTTTATCGTTAAAGATATTATGTAGTATGAGTGCATTATCTTTTGCTTCTCCGCCGATTATCGCCGCTAATGGGGCTTTTTTTATACCGTACTCTTGAGGGTCGATTATAAACTCATGAACAACTCCGCTCTTTAACTGAGAAGCATACGTTATGTCACTTATACTTATCTCATCCATTCCCTCAGCAGAGCTAACAACCATAGTAGAAGTTGCACCGTTTATGCGGAGTGCTTCTGCCATTTTGGAAACAAAAGATTTATGAAAAACACCAAGTAGAGATTTTTTACTCTCTGCTGGATTTGTCAGAGGGCCGAGTATGTTAAAGATAGTTTTTTGAGGTATCTTTTTTCTAATTGGCATGATAAAACGCATAGCTGGATGGTGTGCTTGAGCAAACATAAAAGTAAATCCGCTCTCTTCTAAGAGCCTTGCGCTATTTTTTAGATTTAAGTCAAGTCTAACGCCTAGCTCTTCAAACATATCAGCACTTCCAGATTTTGAAGTAACAGATCTGCTTCCATGCTTTGCAACCATACTTCCACATGATGCACATAGGATGGCAACTGTTGATGAGATATTGAAACTTCCTATCTTATCTCCACCTGTTCCCACTATATCTATGACTTTAGAGCGAAGTTCATCTGAGATTGGTAGCTTGATAGCAAAAGAGCGCATAACTTCTGCAGCAGCAGCGATAACCTCTGTTTTAGTCTCTTCATCAAGCTTTATACTAAGTAAAAACTCAAGCATCTCATTATCGCTCATCTCATGCATAAAAAGCGCATTGAACGCTTTTTTTGCCTCCTCGTAACTCATACTGCCTCCTCTATATACTCATCTTGAAGACTTTTTGGTGTTGATTTTGTAGTTGGTATTTTAAGAACTCTATATTTTTTTGAGGACTCTAAGTAATTTATAGTGATGATTGAGCCGACTTCAACATTTTTACTTGCTTTTGCAACCGTAGTACCAATTAAAACAACCCCGTTTGCTATCATATCTTGCGAAACTGAGCGTCTTTTAGTTATATTTACCGCATTTAAAAATTTATCTATTCTCATTTAAAACACTGCCCTGATTTTTTCGTATATTGTAGAGTAATAAAACTGAAAAGAATGTAAGAAGTGGAACATTTTTTGCGTCAAAGTTCTTTTTTTATTTTTTATGTATAATAATAATTAATCAATCAAAAATTTATATAATTGAGGCAAATATGAAAAACAGAAGAAGAGTTATAATCAAAAAAGCAATCATTATAGTCATTTTAGCAATTACTGTTTTACTACTTATTTTAGGAGTACAAAGTTCTGATTTTTCCAAACTAAAAAAATATGATGTTGCCGACAAATCACCAAGAGGTTTTATACAACAAATCGGCAGTTCTAAAAGTGACTCTATGTCCGTTTCAATAGTTGGTCAAAACGAGGTAAATTTAGGAGATTTCGTCTTTAATGTATCTGGAAATAAAAAACTTATAGCAAATATCTCAATTATCCACAAACCAAAAGATAACGTAACCTTTTTAGATAGCCCAAGAGATGAATTTAGACAAAAAGCTGCTCTGCTTAGAGATGCAACTATCGACGCAATGCTAGAGAGTAAAAATTTTGAGATGAATCTAAATAACAACAAAATAAGTCAAAATATCAAAAAAAGATTAAATCAAAATCTCAAAGACAGCACTGTTGAAGAGGTCTATTTCAACAAATTTATCGTTCAATAATAACCTTATATACTCTATACTGTTTTTATTTATAAAGTGTGATATACTCATAAATATAAATTCAATTTGGATGTAAATCTTGATTTCACTTCATCTTAATAAAAAAATCTTCTGGATAATCTCTGCTCTTCTGATAGTCTCAAATCTAATTTTGACTTTTCACACATATCAACAAATCAATGAAAATATAAAAGTAAGAGCCTTAGCAAAAGCTGAATCACTAAAAGATTATTTTATATCCATGAGATATGTTTATCACCAACAGTTTGTAGATAGCGGTATAGACCTAAATGACTCAACTGTAGGTTTTCTTTCAGCACATGCTTCAACTTCCATAAGCGATAAATTTTCAGAGATTTCAAAAGACAATATATCTATAAGAAATGTTACAGACAGACCAAGAAATCCTAAAAATATGGCTGATAGCTTTGAGCTAAGAGCAATAGAGCAGTTTAAAAACAACCCAAAAATAAGCTCAATCATAGAAAAAGTAGTAGAGAACAAGAAAGAGGTGTTTCGATACACAGCCCCTCTTCTTATAGAGGGATACTGCCTATCGTGTCATGGGAAAAAAGAGGATGTTTATCCATACATAAGAGACAGATATGACTCTGCTTATGACTACAAGATAGGTGATGTAAGGGGAGTTACAAGTATTAAAATTCCTGTAGAAAATTTAGAAAAGATAGCAGTAAACAACTTCTACAAAAGCACTTTTTTTAATTGGATCGTTATATCTATACTTCTTTTTATAATTTACTTTGCTATTAAAAAAATAACAACTCAAGAGGTAGAACAAAAGATAATTCTACAAGATGAAGTTAGAAAAAAAACAGCAACACTTGAGGAGCAAAAAGAGCAACTTGAAGTTGCAAATAAAACTCAAAAAGAGCTCTTCTCCATACTAAGAACAGTAGCTGACTGCAACCAGATACTAATAACAGCACAAGACATTGATGAACTAATCAAAAATACAGCCGAATCTATCTACTCAAACAGTGCTTTTTCTGCTGTTAAAATATTGACAATTGAAGATAATGAGCTAACCGTAAAAGCATCTCTTGGGCTTGATGAAGAGTTTGACATATATGAGATAGAGAGAGATGTTTTTAAAAGCAACAACTCTGTATCAATCAAAAACTTTAATGAAAAAATATCACCTCAGTGTCAATTAAATATGAAACAAAATGGTGTAACTGAGATATATATTGTTCCGCTTAGAAAAAATATTCACTCAAATGAGGCTATTGGTGTTCTTCGCATCTGCACAAAGAAAGAGCTTGGACTAAGCAAAGAGGAGCAAGATATGATAAACGAGCTCTCTGGCGATATTGGTTTTGCTATGAACTCATTTTATCAAAAAGATGCGATTATGAGACTCTCTTTTTATGACCAACTTACATTTCTTGCAAATCAAAAACTCTTTGAAACTCATCTCGAACAGTCTCTGCAAGAGAACAGAAAAGAGCTTAAATATGGTGCTCTTTTATTTGTGGATTTAGATAATTTTAAAAACATAAATGACATTATGGACAAAACTGCTGGGGATGAGATTTTAAAAGAGATATCTAAGCGACTGATAAAAAAAGCTATAACTGCATCTCTTATAGCAAGACACAGCAGTGATAAATTTTTGATTCTTTTTGAAAATATATCAAAAGATGAGAAGCAGAGTGCAATGATAGTAAAAAACAGTGCGCTCTCTCTTCAAGAGACAATAACTGAGCCATTTCAAAATTCTATCTATCTTACTTGTAGTATCGGAATTACTCTATTTTTAGACAACACATCTGCAAACAAACTTCTAAATCAAGCAGAATATGCGATGAGAACAGCAAAAAGTGATGGGAAAAACACTATACGGTTTTATGATGAATCTCTTCAGATTATGACAAAGCAGAAATCTCAAATGCTCCAAAATCTAAAAGAGGCTATCAAAAAAAATGAGCTCTTCTTAAATTACCAAAAACAGTTTGACAAAGATAAAAAAGTAGTAGGTGTTGAAGCTCTTATAAGATGGAATCACCCATCTCTTGGCTTTATTTCACCAGCAGAGTTCATACCTCTTGCCGAAGAGTCTGGGATTATAAGAGAGATAGGAGCGTTTGTGCTAGAGAGTGCTACCGATATGCTACTGCTGTGGAGCAAAGAGAGCATCAAAAAAGAGTGGAGAATCTCTGTAAATGTAAGCCCTCTTCAGTTTAGAGAAAAGAACTTTGTCCATAACACAAAAGAGTTGCTAATTTCTAAAAATATAGACTCTTCAAAGCTGAGAATTGAGCTTACAGAGGGTGTGTTTATAGAAGATAAAGAAGAAGCAATAGATAAGATAAGAGAGTTAAAAAGATTTGGCATCACAACTTCCATAGATGATTTTGGGACAGGATACTCAAACTTGGGGTATCTAAAAAATCTACAAATTGATGAACTAAAAATAGACCAATCGTTTGTTTTTGGACTTAGCGAAAATAGCTCGGATGTAACGATTGTAAGAGCTATCATTATGCTTGGAGAAGAGTTTAGTTATGAAGTTATAGCTGAGGGAGTGGAGACGATAGAGCAATTTGAGATATTAAAAGAGCTTGGATGCAACTACTTTCAAGGCTACCTTTTGGCTAGACCTTGCAAAGCAGAAGATTTATAAATACTAAAATTGTGGTTGAAGAAATGGGATGACCTGTTTCTTACGACTAAGAACTCCATCTAACCACGCTTGATTGTCTTGAAGCTTAATGTTAAATGCAGATTCAACTTTACTCATATCATCACTAAGTGCTAAAAGCTGTGAGCCCTCTTTCATAATATCAGTTAAAAGAATAAGTATAGTATGAAGTCCATCCTCTTCTTTCATAAGTTTCATATCTGCAAAAAGTTCACCTACTCTGCTTTGTAACACTGAAATATCAACCATTTCAAGTTGTCCAACTCCAACTCTAGTTCCGTTCATATCAAAAGCTTTGTAATCTCTTGTGTTTAGATTTCTAGCACTAGCGCCATCAACCGCTGACTTAGCTATAAACATCTCCATAGCAAGAGCTTTATAATCCTCAATCCCACAAATAGCAGAGAGCTCTTTTACAGCTTTTGTGTCTGCTTTTGTACATGTAGGAGATTTAAAGATTACAGTATCGCTTAAAATAGCGCACATCATCATCCCTGCTATCTCTTTTGGAATTTCTATCTTGTGATAGTCATACATCTCTTTTACAATAGTGTTTGAGCACCCTATTGGACGAATCCAGCACTCAAGAGGTGTATCTGTTGTGATATCTCCTAGTTTATGGTGGTCTACTATTCCTAAAATAGTTGCCTCTTTTATATCTTGTGGCGCTTGTGCAAGGTCTGAAAAATCGATTAGATAAACGCTCTCACCAGCATAAGATGTTTTAAGTTCAGGTGCTTTTACTCCAAACTTTTCAAGTATAAACTCAGTCTCTGGAGAGATTTCGCCTTGACGTGTTGCTATACAATCCTCGCCTAGCTTATTCTTGAGATATGTTAAAGAGATAGCTCCAACGATTGAGTCAGAATCTGGGTTTGTGTGACCAAAAATATATGTTGACATATTGATAACCTTTAATTTTTTATGCAATTATACTAATATTTTTTTAGATATAAAACCTTGTGCTATAATCTCCTTATGAAACAAGAGATTATTTTATATCACAGCTTCATTTTGCTTGGCTCTTTACTTATCTTTGTGGTGCTTCTTCACATGCTCTACCACAGACGCTCTCCAAGCGCTATCATCGCATGGATTCTCTCAATCATCGTTATGCCTTATGTGGCTCTGCCTCTTTACTTTATAATAGGTCTAAGAAAAAGAAAAAACAGATATAAAAAAGACCCGCTTTTGCTTGATAATCAAGATTTCAGCTCTCCTTTGGCAAATAAAAATTTTAGACTCTACACAGAGTCAACACAAGCATATAAAGTGCTTCTTGACTCTATAAATGAGGCAAAAAGCTCTATCTATATCAGTACTTTTATATTTGAGTACGATAAAACAACCAAAGAGATTATAGAGGCGTTGATATTACGTGCAAAAGATGGTGTAGAGATAAAGATACTTCTTGACTCCATAGGCTCTATATATCTCTATTTCACGCAATACAGACTTAAAAAATTAAGAGATTCTGGAGCTATAGTTGAGTTTTTTATGCCTATCTTTGAGATGCCACTTAGAAACTATATAAATCTCAGAAACCATAGAAAAATATATATTTTTGACAATCAAAAGGTTTTAAATACTGGAGGAAATATCTCAGATGAGTATCTTGGCAAAACATACTCAAAAAAGAGATGGCAAGAGATCATGTTTTTAGTTGAGGGCAAATCAGTTAGAGAGTACTTTGAGCTTTTTGCATCTGATTGGTTTTATGCCTCTAAAGAAAAGCTAAAACCGCTCAAGCAAGAGCCTCAAGGCGGTGATTTTATGCTTCATGTTGTTCCATCTGGACCAGATATGCAAAGAGATGTTTTCTATGAGATGCTTCTATGTAAAATCTATGAAGCAAAAGAGAAAATCTCTATAATCACTCCCTATTTTATACCAAACAGCTCTCTTATGGAAGCACTTATCATCTCAAAACACAGAGGCATAGAGATAACACTGATTACGCCAAAAGAGGCAAATCATATTATTATAAATCTATCCAGAGGCTCATATATGAGAGAGCTTGAAGAGAATGGTGTAAAAATCTATCTGCATCAAGGGGCTATGATTCATGCAAAAGCAATTATTTTTGACTCCTCGTCTGTTGTTCTTGGAAGCGCAAATTTTGACAATAGAAGTCTTTTTCTAAACTATGAAGTAGCTACTTTTATATACAACGATACAGTTATAAAAGAGGTACAAAACTGGAGCGATATGCTTATAAAAAGCTCTGCTATAGGGGCTAAAGATGTCTCTACAACCAGAAGAATCTTTGAAAATTTTATGCGAATTTTCTCTCCGCAACTTTAGAAGAGATAAAAATGTTTAAACCAAAAAGTATTATAAAATCTTTAAAACATCAAGAGATATCAATAGAGGAAGAGTTCACTATTCTCTGCTGGAATGTTGCAAAGTTAACTCTAAAGAGCTCTTTTAAAGATTTCGTAGATAAGCTTGTAAATGAGCATAAACTAGATATTTTACTCCTTCAAGAGGTTAAAAAAAATATCTCAAATGAGATAGAGCTTCATGACTACTCTTATGTACTCTCTCCAAATATAGAGACTAAAAAGCATATTTTTGGCGTTCTTAGCGCATTTAAATCCTCATGCGTAAATGAATTATCTCTTCTTAGTAAAAAGCAGGAGTTGCGTTATGCAACCCATAAAACAACTCTCATAACAAATCATAAAATCTCTAATGAGCAGACTCTTCTTATCGTAAACCTTCATGCGATAAACTTTGTAAAAAGCGGTGATTTCAAGCATGAACTAGATGAGATATATCTAAGCATAAAAAACCATCAAGGAGCTATGATAGTAGCGGGTGACTTCAACACATGGAACGCAAAGAGAGTCTCATACTTAAGAGAATTCAGCCTATCACTAGAGCTAAAAGAGGTAAATTTTAACAATGAAAAAGATATCAAAAGAGTTTTTTCAAACAGACTCGATTATATCTTTTACAGAGGCGTTGAGCTTGTAAGTTCAAACGTTATAAACAGTAAAAAGATTTCAGACCACAACCCGATAATCGCAAAGTTTAAACTCTAGTTTATAAATTCAACAACTTCGTCAAACGCTACTCTTAACTGCATTGATTATCTTGCTCCCATGCTGTGCTTGGGAGTATGTACATAAATTTATATTCTATTTTTATCTTGCTCCCATGCTGTGCTTGGGAGTATGTACATCAATTTATATTTTGTATTACGTGTATGCATTCCCAAGCTATAGCTTGGGAACGAGGGACAACCCTATAATCGCAAAGTTTAAACTCTATCTTGCTCCCATGCTGTGCTATCTTGCTCCCATGCTGTGCTTGGGAGTATGTACATCAATTTATATTTTGTATTACGTGTATGCATTCCCAAGCTATAGCTTGGGAACGAGGAAAACTCTAGTTTATAAACTCAACAACTTCATCAAACGCTACTCTTAACTGCGTTGATTGAGGGTTTATTCTGTACCCAAAAGGAAGAAGCAAAGCAATTTGATATTTACTAGTATCAAGATTTAATAGATTTTGCAGATTTTCTCTCTCAAATCCTTCTATAGGGCAACTATCTATCTTTAGTGTTGCTGCGCAAGTCATCATATTTGCAGCAGCTATATATGCCTGTCTTGCACTCCAACAGTAGATACTATCATCACTCAAAAGAGTATTTTCCAAATGTTTTGCATAAAGATTTACGTAAAAGTCAAATTTTTCTTGAGGCATCTCTCTTCTTTTAAATCTTTTTTGTACTACACCTGATTCTACTCTCAGGCTCTCAATTGCGCTTAGGATTATGACTAAATGTGAGCATGAAGTTATCTGAGGCTGATCCCAACAATATGGTCTAATCCTTGCCTTTAGCTCCTCATTTGTAATAACCAAAAATTTCCACGGCTCCATACCAAAAGATGATGGCGACTTTCTACCAGCTTCTAAAATCTCTCTAATATCCGCATCACTTATCTTTTTGTCTTCATCAAAAAGCTTACATGCGTGCCTAAAATCCATAGCATCCATAAATGTATTGTTCATCTTTTACCTCTCTTTATTTTATAAGATTATATACTTCCAAACCTAATAAACCAACCAATGGAGCTATGTATGGATAATTTTGCACTTATATTTAGCGCTATCTTTATAGGCTATATAATTGGCAAAAAAGAGATATTTGCAGCAAATACACCACTTATCTTAAACCAATTTATCCTCTATATCTCGGCTCCTGCACTCGTTTTGCTTAAAGTTCCACAACTCACTCTCTCACTTGAAGTTCTTATCCCAGTTTTTATCGCATGGGTTGTATTAACTGCAAGTGCTGTTGCTATTTTTTATCTATCAAAACTATTTAAATTTTCAAAAGAGGTAACTGGCTCTTTGATGCTTGTGGGTGTTCTTGGAAACACAACATATCTTGGAATTCCTATCATAGAAGCCTATTTTGGCAGTGATGCACTTGGATATGTGCTTATGTATGATCAACTAGGTACATTTATAGCCCTCTCTACTTATGGAACTTTTGTCTCTGTTTATTACTCAAGTACAAGTAAAGTTGACAAGAGAGCACTTTTTATAAAAATGCTCTCTTTTCCCCCTTTTATAGCTCTGCTCCTTGCTTTTTTGTTAATGGGAATCTCTTTTCATCCAGTTATTTCAAGTGTGCTCTCATCTTTGGCGAGTACAATAGTTCCTCTGGCACTTGTAGCAGTTGGGCTTCAACTAAAGTTTAAACTCCCATCACATGAGCTAAAACCATTTGGTGTGGCACTTGGTGTAAAACTACTCTTTGCTCCACTTGTTGCAATCTTGATTTGTGCTATCTTTGGCTGGGATTCTATGGCAGCAAAAGTCTCAATCATGGAATCATCCATGGCACCCATGATAACAGCGGCCGCCATCGCTTCCATGGCTGGACTTGCTCCAAGACTTAGCTCTGCAATTGTTGGTTATGGAATTTTAATCTCCTTTGCAACTACATGGCTTGTTTATAATATTATCATTTAGAGAGTTGAAATGGCTTCTCTCACCAAAGGCAAAGCATTAGTGAGTAAATATACAAATTATATGAGATTTATTAGCAGGAGACGTTATGGAGTGTTATTGTAAAAGTAAAAAAGAGTTTAGTGAGTGCTGTGAGCCATTTCTAAGTGGCACTAAAAGTCCATTTTATGCGCTTGAACTGATGAGAAGCAGATACAGCGCTTATGTTTTAGGCGATGGTCATTACATAGTAAACAGTGCCTTAAAAGAGGCTCGTTATGAAGACGATATAGCTCTAATTGAAGAGTATGCTAGAAGTGTAAAATGGTTAGGTCTTGAGATAGTAAAAGCAGAAAAAAATATAGTTGAGTTCAAAGCCTACTATGAAGATAATGACGGATTACATGTACAACATGAGCGAAGCAACTTTATATTTAAGGATGGTATCTGGCTATATAAAGATGGAAAACTCTTTAACTCGAAAATAGAGCGCAACACCCTCTGCCCATGTCAAAGCGGTAAAAAATATAAAAAGTGCTGTAATAAGTGAAGAGTTTATTTATAAATGTTACTTTTTCCTTAATCTTTTTAGCTCTGTATAAAACTAAGAACAGAAGAAGCACTTTGAGATATTATTCAATAATCAATATCAAATAAGGAAATAGTATGTTTAAAGTTGTTGTAGAAAAAGAGTGTGGTTGTTTTATTAGAAGTGACCTAAAAAATGGAATTGAGTTGGAGTCTAAAGATGAAGCACTTATGAAATCAATTGAGATGAGAGATTTTATGAATAACGAATTTTGTGGAAAACATAATTTCAAAGTTCAAGAAGTTGAAAACAGTTTTGTAATAGCTATGAATGATTCAACAAGCAATGGCTGTTGTGGTGGCGGTTGTTCAAGCCACTAGTTCTATCGTTTCCAAGCTCTCAAGCTTGGAAACAGTTATAAAAAATTTTCTATATAGCTCTTAACTTCTTTAGCGTCTCCTCTAAAAGAGACCTTATCTGCGCGTTTTTGTATCTGATAGTCATACATAGGATCGTAATAGTATTCTAAAAGAAACCTAACCCACTCTCTATACCCATCATATGAACCACTTCTTTTTTGCTCATCTAAAGCACTCTCAAATATAGCAGATACTTTTGTGTATTTTTCATTTCCTAAGCGTCTCGTTATTCTACTCATAGCATTTTGTATGTTTTGACTCCACTCTTTGAGCGCATCATCAAAACCAGCTTCTATATAAGCCTCTTGAGCTTGGACTACATACTCATCAAGTGTTATATCTACTCTCTCTTGCATTTTTGTCTCAAGTATAACCAGCGGTGCATTTATAGCTGTTGTAACGAGATTTTCTGGCATAAAAGCGTTGCCTATATGTTTTCCCTCATCTTCAAAAACAATAGTTTTAAAACCATCTTCAATTTTTTGTATTAGCTCATATGCTAAATTATTTTCAAAATCTATCTGCATTGGCTGGATACCAAATCTGCTTCCAAAAGATGAGCCTCTATGATTTGCCAAACCCTCTAAATCTATTGAGTTTTGCATTTTTTTAAGTACGATAGTCTTTCCAGAGCCTGTTCTTCCGCCAAGTACTATTGGTTTAAAGTGCTGTGTTGACTCTTTTATCTCATTTATAAGATAAGCTCTAAATGCCTTGTAGCCGCCCTTTAGGCGTACTATATCTCTGCCTCTCTCGCGCAACCACTCTTGAGAGATTCTTGAGCGCTGACCGCCTCTGAAGCAGTAAAGCAAAGCAGAAGGATTAGCATCCATAAACGATATCCATGACTTTATACGTGCTTCTCTTATATCTGCACTAACTAAATTGTGCCCTAGCTCTACTGCTTTTGCATTGCCTTCATTTTTGTAGCATATTCCTATTTTATGGCGCTCTTCATCATTCATAATAGGCAGATTTACCGCGTTTAAAAAAGCCCCTTTTTTAAACTCTACGGGAGCACGAACATCAAGAAGTGGAGTTTTGTTTAGGACAATTGATTTAAAATCATCAAATAAAAGGCTCACTATAAAACTTCTACTAAATATTTGCCCCTTGGAGTTGTCTCACCAATTGGCTCAAGGTTCATTCCAAAAGTTTTAGCACTTTCGTAAAACTCCTCTACCCCATTTTTTTTCACAAAAATTAAAAGCCCACCTGAAGTTTGAGCATCACAAAGTATCTCTCTTTGCTCATCACTCATAGCGTTTATCTTGTGCCCATAACTCATAAAATTTTTGCGAGAACCACCAGGGATACACCCTTGTGCTCTATACTTTTCAACATTTTTTAGAAGTGGAACACTCTTAAAATATATCTTAGCACTTACATTACTAGCTTCACAAACTTCACTAAGATGCCCTAAAAGACCAAACCCTGTAACATCTGTCATAGTTAAAACGCTATCAAGTGCTGCAAATGTAGCCCCTGACTTATTTAACGTAACCATTGCTTCAACAGCTACATCAATATCTCCATCTTCTATCTTTTTTTGTTTTTGTGCTGTTGTAAGTATCCCAATTCCTATTGGTTTTGTGATAAATATATAACAATCATCCGTTGCAGAACTGTTTTTCATAAGATGTTTATTCTCAACTATACCAGTTACTGCAAGTCCAAAAATAGGCTCTGGAGAGTCTATAGAGTGACCTCCTGCTAAAGGGATTCCGCTTTCCATACAAGCAGAGCGACCACCCTCTATTACCTCTTTTGCAACATCTGCAGAGAGTTTGTCAATAGGCCATCCAAAAATTGCGATAGCCATAAGCGGACGACCACCCATAGCGTAAATATCACTAAGTGCGTTTGTTGCAGCAATCCGTCCAAAAGTAAAAGCATCATCTACGATAGGCATAAAAAAATCTGTTGTAGATAGCACTGACTTGCCATCTCCCAAATCATACGCCGCGGCGTCATCTTTATGCTCGTTTCCAACTAAAAGTTCTGGATATATAGGCATTTGCGTAGTTGTTTTTAAAATCTCATCAAGAAGCATCGGAGATATTTTACATCCGCACCCTGCCCCATGACTATACTCTGTAAGTTTTATCTTTTTCACTATTGTCCTTGAATCTTATTATATTTTTTTATGAAGCAGAAGCTCTTTAGCTAAATACTCGCCAGTATAACTTCCTGTTTTTTTATACTCTTTAGCAACCTCTTCTGGGCTTCCCTCCGCTATAATCAAGCCGCCGCCACTTCCACCTTCTGGACCCATATCTATGATGTAATCAGCATTTTTTATCATATCTAAGTTATGTTCTATAATCAAAACACTATTTCCAAGCTCTACAAACTTGTGTAAAACTCCTGTAAGCCTATCAACATCTGCAAAATGAAGCCCCGTTGTTGGCTCATCAAGGATATATAGCGTTTTACCTGTATCTTTACGGCTTAACTCTTTGCTTAGTTTGATTCTTTGTGCCTCGCCGCCTGAGAGTGTTACTGCATTTTGTCCTAAAGTAATATAGCCAAGACCTACATCAACTAAAGTTGAGAGGATTTGGTTTAGTTTTGGTATCGCTTTAAAAAACTCATAAGCCTCTTCAACGCTCATGTTTAACACTTCTGAGATATTTTTACCTTTGTAGTAAACCTCTAGCGTCTGCTGATTATATCTTGTGCCATTACATGTATCGCACTTAACCATAATATCTGGCAAAAAGTGCATCTCTATCTTATTTTCGCCCTCTCCTTGACACTTCTCACATCGTCCGCCTCTAACATTGAAGCTAAATCTTGAGCTTGTATATCCTCTGATTTGTGCCTCTTTTGTCTGCTCAAAAAGATTTCTTATCTCATCCATTAGCCCTGTATATGTTGCTGGATTTGAGCGAGGAGTTCGTCCTATTGGGCTTTGGTCAAGATAGATTACTTTATCAACATGCTCAAGTCCGTTTATCTCTACACCAGCTACTTTATTTACTTTTCTTGCATGATTTAAGAGCTCTCTTGCCGTTGGAAGAAGCGTTTGAAGCATAAGAGAACTCTTTCCACTTCCACTTACTCCTGTGATACATACAAAGTTATTTAGTGGAATTTTTGCACTTAAATTATTGATATTATTTAATGTAACGTTTTTTATCTCTATATATTTTTCTTGAGCTCTTCTATAAAAGTACTCTATCTTTTTTCTGCCATAAAGATAATCAGCTGTAAGTGTTTTAGCCTTTTTTAGCTTATCAAGCGTCCCTGCAAAAACAACATCTCCGCCAAATTTTCCTGCACCTGCGCCAATATCTACTATAAAATCAGCATTTTCAATAGTCTCTTTATCATGTTCAACAACAATTACGCTATTTCCCTTCTCTTGAAGACTTCTAAGAGTTCGTATGAGCTTAAGAGTATCTCTCTCATGAAGCCCAATACTTGGCTCATCAAGAACATATAAAACACCAGTCAAACCGCTTCCTATTTGTGAAGCGATACGGATTCTTTGAGCTTCTCCGCCACTTATAGTTCTAGCATCACGACCAAGAGTTATGTAGCCAAGTCCAACATCAAACAAAAAGTACAATCTCTCTCTTATCTCATTTAAAATAGGAGCAGAGATTTGTGCACTTTGATCTGAAAAATAGTTAAAATTACTCTTCTCTTTAAACCACTCATAGCTTTTAGAGATTGGCATATCTAAGATATCTGCTATCCCTTTACCTGCGACTTTAACTGATAAAGACTCCTGTTTTAATCTATGTGATGAGCATATACTGCACTTTTTCTCGCTCATATAATCAGCCAACTCTTTTTCATCTTTAAACATATCGTACGCTATTTTTATGATTCCAGGCCAAACTCTCTTTACTTCATGACCTTTCCAAAGAAAGCTAACTTCATCTATCCCAGCATGTAAAATAGCTTTTTTTTGATGCTCTTCTAGCTCCAAATAAGGGATAGTTGTATCTATCTTGTTTTGCGCACAAAAGCCTTTTAAGAACGTAAAATAGTAGCCTTTGTTAAAGCCATAAATTATCTTTACAGCACCCTTTTCAACCGATAAATCTACATCTATAATCTTATCTTGATCAAGTGCGTAACGAAGCCCTAAACCATCGCACTCTCTACATGCACCTTTTGGTGAGTTAAAAGAGAAAGATAGCGGCTCTAAGGGCTCAAAACTAACCTTACAATCAAAACATGCGTTATGTTCGCTGTAGTGCATATGTGACCTATTTAGTCCAAGCTCTTCATGGTTTAGTATCTCTATCTCAAGCTCACCATAGCTCTCTTTTAAGGCTTTTTCAACGTCAGCTGCGATGCGCTCTTTATTCTCTTTATTTACAACTACTCTATCTATTACAACTTTTATAGTATGTTTTTTTGTTTTACTCAGCTCTATCTCTTCATCAAGTCGAACCATCACACCATCTATCATGGCACGAACATAACCTTTTTGTACAAGAGACTCTAAAACATCTGCATATGCACCTTTTTTCTCATTTACGATAGGAGCTAAAAGAACAAGTTTTGCACCCTCTGGTAGTTTTGCAACCTCTTTGATAATATCTGAAGCACTCATTTGAGAGATTGCTTTGCCACACTTATGGCAGTGTTGAATACCTACACGAGCATAAAGAAGTCTTAGGTAGTCATATATCTCCGTGATTGTCCCAACTGTTGAGCGCGGGTTCTTACTTGTAGTTTTTTGATCAATCGCAATAGCAGGAGTGAGACCTTCTATCTTGTCAACATCAGGTTTTCCAACTCTGTCTAAAAACTGTCTTGCATAAGATGATAAAGACTCCATGTAACGTCTTTGCCCTTCTGCATATAGCGTATCAAAAGCTAGAGTTGATTTTCCGCTTCCGCTAAGACCCGTAAAGACTACAAGCTGATTTTTTGGTATCTCAAGCGATATATTTTTTAGATTATTTTCTCTCGCACCTACTATTTTTATAACATCTCTATTTTTCATATATAATTAATTTCCTCTAAAAAAGATTCTCTGTGCCAAATATAGTACTATTAAAAGATAAAAGAGCACTAATAGTTTTTTTTGTACAACCGCATCTACTTTCTCTTTAAGATGCACTCCAATATAAACACCAACAAATGAAGCCAAGCCTATAATCGTTCCGCTATAAAAATCTATCTCTCTGCTTATGGCATGTGATATTAAACCAGCAACGGATGAAAAAACTACAAAAAACAGCCCAGCTGATATAGCACGTTTTAGATCTACATGCAAAAACCCTACCAGTATCGGTACTAAAAGAATACTTCCGCCAACGCCAATTAGCATACTTAGTGTACCTAAGACAAATCCTATAAAAAATAAAACTGCTCTGCTTACATACTTTTGAGTCCTATGTTGCGTCGTCTTAAAAAATAGTCTAAGTAGCGCAAATGAAGCAAATAGCAAAAATATAATCTCTAAAACTCTATCATCTACACTAGAAGCAATAAAACCACTAAAAAACGCACCACAAAATCCACCGATTCCAATTATAAGCACCATTGGTACATCTAATGTTTTCTTTTTATTATTTAAATAACTTCCATAAATTGAGCTAAAAACCATCTGCACTATTGAAATTCCAATAGCATCTTTTATTTGATGTCCTAAAAATAGAAGCAGAGGAACGAGAATCGTTCCGCCACCAATCCCAAAAAAACCAGATAGAGCACCAACACCAACACCTAAAAAGAGCAATTCAACCATTTTTTATAACTTTTTTAGAAATTATATCATCTTCTCAAAATCAAAGTTATTACAACACACTAAACATAAGATACTTTAATTTTACTTTGAGATTCAATCAAGTATAATCATCCCACTTAAGGGGCATTAATGTTAAATATCATAGTAGAGGCTTCTCAAAATTTTTGTACCCATCAAATCAGAGAGCCTTATAAAATAATTGAATATACAGAAAATATGAGAACAGTTATTGCTTATGTTGATATAACTATGAGCAGTGGAAAAAAGCATAGAGTTTTTATAGGTGCAACCCCAAATTTTGCCCAGAGAGTCACAGCACTTCTTTTAGAAGAAGATGATAGCGATGAAGAGACTCTAGTTGATATGGTGCTTGAACTCACAAACTTGATAGTTGGAAGCGCTAAAGTTCTTGCACAAAATATGCCTGAATATTCATATACAATGGCAACTCCTTACTTTGCAAAGATAGATGCTTTTGATATAGAGTATGATGAAGCAAAAACTATAAAAGTAGGAAATGATGAGATGATTATTGCTATCAAGGAAATATAATTGAAAAACAAAAGACGCACATATGGAGCAAAAGAAGAAGCTTTTAATCCAGAAACTGAGCTTTCATGGATGGATTATTCTGGTCTGTTGGATATGGAAGTTGAATTTATATCTGATTTAGGTGAAACAGAGTTAACGATAAGTGAAATACTACAGCTCAAAAAAGGCTCTATAATTGACCTTAAAAAACCAGCTGGAGAGAGCGTTGAATCATATGTAAACGGGCGTATTTTAGGAAGAGGAGAAGTCATGGTATATGAAAAAAATCTCGCAATTCGTATCAATGAAGTATTGGACTCGAGCGCTGTTTTATACCATCTCTCAAGAGAAAAAGCATGATTAAATTTTTACTACTTTTATCTATCCCTTTTTTACTAAGTGCATCAAAAATTTTGAGTTACAATATCTATGATAGAACAGATAGAGTAGATGTTATGATAACGTTTGACACTCCATATAATGGTGTTATAAAACAGAGCAATAGCAATTCTATCATTACTATAAAACTTGAAAATGCTTCAATAGAGTCCTCTAAAATCAAACAACTATCTTCAAAATATATTCGTTCAATTACTATAACTCCAATGGAAGAGTATACTCAAATTGTAGCTGAAATACCACCGTCTGTAGCCCTACAAGCTTCAAAAACATCTGACTCTTATGGACTTAGACTTCGCTTTGCAGCGCCAGAGATTTTACCACAAACAAATGTTGAGCAGAGAAGCGAGGTTTCAAAAGATGAGTTCGCTTCTCTTCCGACAAAAAAAGGTGATGATTTATCTCAAAGCTACTATATTGTTATTTCAATCCTCATTCTTGGAATAGGAATACTTTTTTATATCAAAAAAAGAGTTGCGCTTCCACAAACAAAACAGAAACAAGCATCTTGGCTTTTTCAAGAAAACAGCAGTGAAGAAGAAGAGAAAAAAGAGTTTACAGCACCAACAAGCCAATCAAATGTAACTATTAGATTTCAAAAAGCACTAAACAGTGATAACAGCGTAGTTATGCTTGACTATGGCGAACAGAGCTATCTTGTGCTTATGGGAAAAAGCAATATACTTTTAGACAAATTTTCAGACAACAAGCCAACAAATCAAAGTGAATTTGAAACTATCTTACAAAATAGACATAAAGAGCTTGATAACTTTTTAAATAATGCTGATGATTATAAAGAATCACTGAGAATATATAAAGAAAAAGCAGCTTCAATCTCTTACGAGGTTTAATCCTCTAGCTGCGTCTTACCTTCTAAAAGATTTTTAATAGTAGCTAGATTTGCAACGCTTAGTTTATACTTCTCATCCATCATTTTACTAATATGATAAACTTCTGTAATTGTTATTCCGTACGGATCTTTTTTCTCTCTTATAACTTTAGAATTTTCATCATAAGAGTAAAGATATAAAACCTTACGTGCTTGTTGTATATAGTAAGTAAGCGTAATCTCATCTGAGTGCTTTTTCTCAATCGCAACAACTACACTTTGATTGTCCTTAAAACTACTATCAAGCCCAAGCTCATCTCTAAGCAGCGAAACATCAATATAGCCAATATAAAATTTATTATATAAATCATGGTATCTCTGAACTTTTTGGCTCATTAGAAAATTCATATCTATAACATATTTTTTATGACTTCTGATAGTTTTTGTAATCCATGAAATTGTATTGTAATATCTAAATGGATATAGCTTAAGTGAGTGAGCTTCAACCATCTTAGGTGATTTAACTCTCTTTTTTACTTGTAGTTTTCTACTATCTGTATTTACAATATAATCAAGTACACCTTTAGCAGAAAACTCATTTGTTAACCAAACATTGCAGTAAGATGGTAGCTGTCTAACTCCAGTAGCACCCTCATTTAGAATAATTAGTGCCTTGACTTCATAGTTTGGAAAAATAAGCTCTAAAAGAGCTTTTTTCTTTCTAAGTCTTTTTCTTAATTTTAAAACTGATTTTACAAGCGTCATCTCAACAAAATATAGTTCTCTGCTTTTTGTGATGAACATAGCGTCAAATTCGCTTATTTCTCTACTTTTTGTTCTATAAACAATCTGCTGTTTCTCGCTAATTGAGAGAGTATTTGCATGAGATTTTATTTTGTCTTGATGAAAACCTTTTAAGACAAACTTATCTATATCTTCATTTTCCACTGCATACATAAGAAGTTTTTCATAAATAAAGTTTTCAAAAACTTCACCCTCAAAAGAGCGATAAGAACTTAAATAGTGTTGATCATCTTGATCGATTCCACGTCTGATTAAAGAGAGTAGATACTTTACATTATAATCATAATGCAGAAGATTATCCCCTATATCACTCTCGTCTAATGTTCTAATGGATTTGCTGATTTTTAACAAACTATCTCACTATTTTTTAAAAAATTTTCTATCAATTCTCTACACTCTTGAGGATTAGAGACATGGTTTATCTTATCTCTAAGAACTGAAGCCCCACGATATCCCTTTGAATAAGTATGCATATGCTTTCTAAACATAGCAACACCATGAGCACCATGAAATTCAACCATTTTATCAAAATGTTCCATTATTATGGCGCGTTTTATACTCTCATCAACATCTTTAGTGCCATGTTTTAACTGATGAAAAATCCAAGGAGCACCAACTGCACCTCTTCCTATCATAACACCATCAGCACCAGTATGCTCTAAAACCCACTCTGCTTTCTCGTATGAGTCGATATCACCATTTGCTATAACAGGAATTCGTATAGCTTCTTTAATCTCTCTTATCGCATCATAATCAACTGGTGCGTTAAATTTTCCAGCACGCGTTCTTCCATGAACAGCAATGAAATCTGCACCACTATCTTCAACTATTTTTGCAATATCAACATGGTTCTTTTTTTCAAATCCAAGTCTTATTTTTACACTTGTAAGATTTTTATTTGAAGTCTCTTTAATTGTTTTTATAATCTCACCCATAAGAGGCAAATTTAAAAGAAGAGAACTCCCACTTCCATGACTTACAATTTTAGGAACAGGACATCCGCAATTTAGATCAATAACATCTATGCCTTGCTGCTCATTTAGTATCTCTACAGCTCTTCTTATAACATCAACCTCTGCTCCTTCAATTTGTACAGAATAAGGATCTTCATTAGGACTTTTTTCTATCATACCTAATGTTTTTGATGAGCCGTGAACTAGGGCATTAGAGCTTAACATCTCGCTAACAGTAAGATCTGCACCAAACTTTTTAACTACACTTCTAAAAGGTAAATCTGTATATCCTGCGAGTGGTGCTAGAACATAAATTGGCTTATCAAAAGTAAGTTTTTTTTCAATCATTTGGTACTAAATAAAGATATTTATATTAAAGTGCTTGCCACACTCTTTAAGTGAACTATATGCTTTAAACTGTGCATAATCGCCATTTTGAGAAGCATCAAGTATCTCTTTAGCAGGAGTCAACATCTCTAAATCAAAAAGAGTAAATAGATAAGCTTCCATTGTTAATTCATTCTCATTACTTAATGTTTCAAAAAGCTTCATTCTTTGTTCAGGCAACATTGATTTTGATAGTTTTTTAGATGCTTCTATATACTCTTTTGATGAAAGCTTTAAATCTTTAAAAAGAGCAATTAAAGAGTCGTTTGAAATAACCAAAGTATTTACATCAGCATTTACTCTTGATAAAATCTCAAAAAGAGACTCTTTTGTAATTGCTTTTTTATACTTTTCAATCATATTAAGTGGTGCTTTTTTTACAAAATCAGTATAAACTTCTTTTTGTAAAGATATATCATATCTATTTTGAGAGCTTAAAATATCCTCAGCGCTAAGAACACCCTTCTTGTATCTGTTTCTATCATTTTGAATAACAAGTGCATTTGAAGATGAAAGCGAATGTTTTCTCAAATCAACAACTTCACCATTTTTAATACTGTTTATTAACGCAAGAACATCGTTTATCTTCTTATTTTCAACTTCAGCGTTAAGCTCTGCTGTTGGAAAGATAGTTGCATTATCAACCAAAGATCCTAAAAGTTTATATTTTTGTGTTTTAAATGAGTGAGAACGATTCTCTTTTCCAAGGTAAGCATCAACAATAGATTCAACCATTTTTTCATGATCTTTTTCATATTTACGAAGCTTCAGTATTCCCATAAGTGAATAAAAAAGCATATGAAGCAGACTTGCGATATATAAAATAATCATCGGTAAAACAACCAATATTGCAATCGATAGAGGAGGTAATACTAGTCCAAAAAGCTCAATACTTGCGCTGTCTTGTGTTATGAATGCGTAAACATACCACCCAACTACTACTATTAATATAAATGCTGCTACCGTATATTTTTTAAGATGCATAACTTTATTCCTTATTTAGATTTTTCTACTATTTCTCTACAATCAATGCAGTATATCGCATGAGGCTTAACTTTAAGTCGTTGAAAACCAATAGGATCTTCACACATTTCACATATGCCATAATCACCTGTTGAAATTTTTCCAAGCGTAACGTTTATCTCTTTTAGCTCTTGCTCTTGTTGATGAACAATTGCACTCTCAACCATTGAACTATTACCCACAGATGCATGATCGCCTTCATCATTTAACTCTAAAGAACTCAATTGAGTTAACTCTTCATTAACACCTTTAATATTTTTTATTATTTGTTCTTTTCTACTCTCAAGAATTTCTTTAAAATATTTTAACTCGCTCTCTTGCACTTATGTTCCTTGTTATTTATGATATGGATGATTGCTTAAAATTGAAAAACCTCTATAAATCTGCTCAAGCAAAACTACTTTTGCAATTTTATGACTCATAGTAATATTCCCTAAACTTATGATAGAATGACCCTTTTTCAAGAACTCTTCTTCAAAGCCATAAGCACCGCCTATGAAAAATTTAATCGCAATTTTACCATCTAATAGCTTACTAAATTCATAACTATCGATTAATTTTCCATCTGGGTGCAATATAACATTAAAACTCTTAGCTATATGTGGCTCAAAAAGTTTTGAATAAGCCTCTTTTGAGGCCTCTGGTGAGATGGTGTGTGCTTTTGTTACATCTTTGTTAAAAAGTTCTACATCTTCTATCTTTGCAAAGCGAGAAATCATCTTCATAAGCTCTTTTGATAAAGGATCGTAAGTAGATTTCTCTCTTTTTGCAATTGATAAAATCTCTATATTCACTAAAGTAGTCCGCTTCCAATCACATGATAAGTGACGTGTGCAAATTTATCACTTTCTCTAACTCCACCAATTGCAGCTACATAATGTTTTGATTGTGATGCAAGAGAGTCTAATTTTTCACCAAGAACCGTTGTTACATCACTTTTTGTATCTGTATTTCTGTATGCGCCTAAACCAATATAGTTTAAATCCATCTTGTTTGCTTCTAAAATCTCTTTCTCATTGTGAGTTGAAATACCTAAAATCTTATCTTTTTTAATCACTTCTCTAATAATCTTAACTGCAACAAAAATATCTTCATCTATGGCTCTTAAATCTTCTTGCCCTACGTGAACGCCATCACAAAACTCTATGAGCTCATAAGCATCATTTACAATCAAAAAGCCATCATACATTTTTCTGATTTTTATCAGTTGTTGTTTTATAAATGTAATATCTGCATTTTTATTTCTGTATTGGATAATCTCTGCATTTTTTTCTTTAGCAATTGAGATAAAATCTTCAAGAGATAGACCTCTTTTATCTAAAAGGTCTTGATCACAAAGAGCATAAAGTCGCATTACGCAACTTTAAAAAGTGTTAGCATATCTGAGAGTGTTTTTTTAAGCTCATTTCTATTGACAATCATATCAATAGAGCCTTTTTCAAGTAAGAATTCTGCACGTTGGAAACCATCTGGTAAAGCTGAGCCAATTGTCTGCTCAATAACTCTCTGTCCAGCAAAGCCAACTAATGCTCCTGGTTCAGCTATAATAATATCTCCCAATGTTGCAAAAGAGGCACTAACTCCCCCCATAGTAGGGTCAGTTAAAACAGAGATATATAAAAGTTTATGTTGTGCTAGTTTTGCCAAAGCGGCTGAAGTTTTACTCATCTGAAGTAGAGAAAAAGTGCTCTCTTGCATTCTAGCTCCACCACTTGCACTAAGTATAATTAACCCTTGTCTCTTCTCAATAGCACGATCAACTGCACGAACAATTTTCTCACCTTCAACAGAACCAAGTGAACCGCCCATAAATGCAAAGTCAAATATAACTACTTGTGCACTTACTCCGTTCATTTTACACTCTCCGCTTACAACAGATGAGTTCTTTCCAGTTTTTGCGTATGCTTCTTCAAGTCTTTTTTTATAAGATATTTTATCTATAAAGTTTAGTGGATCAATAGGCTTTAAATTATCATCATACTCTACAAATGTACCATCATCTGCTAAGAGTTCTATTCTCTCTTTTACACCTATTCTGATGTGATAACCACATTTTGGACATACATGTTTTTGGTTTTCTACTTCTTTATAGTACATAAGCGACTGACATGATTTACACTTTACCCAGTGTGCTGGTGCTTCACTTTTAACAGGTTGGTTCTTATCTGTGTTTCTAGAAAAAATGCTAAGTAGATTCAAAAAGTATCCTTCAATATATAATGGCGGAAATTATATCAAAATAATACTTGTTTTCTGTAAAGTTTAAAAAATGAGGTGCTTCTATTTGTTACAAATTAGAGCAATTTTTTCTACATCTAACAAGATTAGATGTAGAAAAGTAACACTATTTTTTTAGAAGTACTTTTAGCATACTTCTTGCAGCTTCACGACCATCATAAGCAGCACTTACAACTAAATCTGCACCTCTATAACAATCACCACCTGCATAAATTCCAGCAGTGCTTGTTTCATGGGTATCTTCGTTAATAATAATCCCACCCCATTTATTTGTTTCTATTCCATTTTCTGCTAAAAATGATGGTACTTCTGGATCAAAACCTAAAGACATAATTACTACGTCTGCATTTACTCTATATTCGCTTCCTTTTATCTCTTCAATCTTCTGGCGTCCATTCTCATCTTTTGTGCCTAAAGTTGTTTTTATCATCTCAATTGCTATTGCATTGCCTTTGTCATTCAAGACAATCTCTTTTGGTGATACAAAAAAAGTAAAATCAACACCCTCTTCCATCGCGTTTTTATACTCTTTTTGACTTCCTGGCATGTTGTGTGCATCACGACGGTATAGACATATTACGCTCTTTGCGCCTTCTCTCTTTGCAGTTCTAAGACAATCCATAGCAGTATCTCCGCCACCTACTACAACAACGTTTTTATCTTTAAAATCAAATTTTTTGTCATAGTTAAGCTTAAAGTTTTTTTTCTGAATTGCAGTTAAATAATCCATAGCTCTAAAAACATTTGGTGCTTTTTCTCCGTTAATAGAGGCTTTTTTAGCTTTTGTAGCACCTACTCCTATGAACATCGCATCATGCTTATTAGCTATCTCTTCAAAAGCAATATCTTTACCTACTTCGCACTCTAATACAAGCTCCATTCCAGCTTCTTTAAGATACTTTACACGGCGTTCTACTATCTTTTTATCAAGCTTAAAATTTGGGATTCCATAAGTTAAAAGCCCGCCCGCTCTATCACTTCTCTCATACATAGTTACAGCAACTCCAGAGCGCAAAAGATATGTTGCACACGAGAGTCCTGCTGGGCCACTTCCTATGATTGCTACTTTTTTATCAGTTGTAATTCCTGGAAAATCAGGTTTATACCCAGCCTTAAAGCCCTCTTCTGTAATATATGTTTCAACAGAGCCTATTGTTATAGCTCCATGTCCATCATTTAAAGTACAATCACCCTCACAAAGTCTGTCATGAGGACATACTCTTCCCATTACTTCAGGAAAAGGTGAAGGCTCATTTGAGAGTTTAAATGCAAACTCCAAATCTTTTTCACTTACAGCCTTTAGCCATTGAGGAACATAGTTATGCAGTGGGCATTTGTTCAAACAAAAAGGGTCTCCGCACTGGATACATCTCTCACTTTGAGTTGCCGCTTCATTACGGTCAAAAACTTCATAAATCTCGCCAAAATCTTTTGTTCTCTCAACGACTAATCTTTTTTTAGCTTCGATTCTTTCGATTGTTAAATACTCTTTCATGATTAATCTCCGATCTCTAAGTTCATAGGTAATTTAGTTAAATTTTTAGGTTTTACAAGCCAGAAGTTTCTTACTTCAACTCTAAAATTATCAAGAAGTTCTTTTGCTTTTTTACTTTGTGTCTCTGTAAAATAATCTTGTAAAAGTTTCTTTAGATAGTGTCTAGCTTCATCTCCATCATCAGTATCTATACGAACAGGCTCAACTAATTCACGATTTACATTCTCTATAAAAGTGTGATCAAAATCATATACAAAACTTATTCCGCCAGTCATTCCAGCACCAAAGTTTATACCAGTGCGTCCTAAAATAACAACAACACCGCCAGTCATATACTCACATGCGTTATCGCCAGTTCCCTCAACTATTGCTAGTGCGCCTGAGTTACGAACTGCAAATCTCTCACCTACACTCCCAGAAATATAGAGTTTTCCACCCGTTGCTCCATAAAGACAAGTATTACCTCCAGCAGCAAACTCTTCACCTTGATTAAGAGAGTTGATAATTATTTTACCACCGTGCATACCTTTACCAATATAATCATTTGCAACACCATTTAAGTATATAGATATTCCTGGAACTAAAAATGCGCCAAGTGCCTGACCTGATATTCCGCTAAGGTTTATGCGAATCGTATCACTTGCTAAGCCTTTATCTCCATAGTACTCTGCTATCTCACCACTAAGAAGTGCGCCAAAACTTCTATTTACGTTTGTAATCTCTCTTGTTATTCTAACTTTATTTTTAGGATGCTTGATTGAGCTCATAGCCTCATTTAAAACATTTTTTTCAAATTCGTTGTCATCAAATGTAGGATTAGAACTCTGCGTTGAGTGATTTACACCCTCTTCTTGATGAAGCACTGAACTAAAATCAAACTTTTTAGCAAAATCATTCTCTACAACTTTTAAAATATCACTTCTTCCAATCATCTCTTGCATAGTTTTAAATCCAAGTTGTGCCATGATAGAGCGAATATCTTCAGCTAAAAGTGTGAAGTAGTTTATAAGTTGATGAACATGCCCTTTAAAAAACTCTTGACGAAGCATCTCATTTTGTGTTGCGATACCAACTGTACACTTATTTACATGGCAAATTCTAAGCATTTTACAGCCAACAATTGTTAAAACTCCTGTACCAAATGCGTAACTCTCAGCGCCTAAAAGTGCTGCTTTTATAACATCAAGACCTGTTTTTAATCCACCATCTGCTTGAAGTTCTACTAAACCTCTTAAGTTATTTGCTTTAAGTGCGTTATGTGCCTCGCTAAGCCCAAGTTCCCATGGATTTCCAGCAAATTTTATAGAAGTAAGCGGAGCCGCTCCAGTTCCACCATCACCGCCAGAGATAATAATTTTATCCGCATAAGCTTTTGCAACACCAGCTGCGATTGTCCCCACACCAATAGCTGAAACCAATTTTACAGCTACTTTTGCATTTGGGTTTACTTGTTTAACATCAAAAATCAGCTGCGCTAAATCCTCAATTGAGTAGATATCATGATGAGGAGGAGGCGAAATTAGTGTTACTCCAGGAACTGTATGACGCAGTTTTCCAATAAGAGGCGAAACCTTATGACCTGGAAGTTGACCACCTTCCCCAGGTTTTGCACCTTGTGCAACCTTTATCTGAATCTCTTCGGCACTTCTCAGATACGCGGCAGTTACACCAAATCGTCCACTTGCAACTTGCTTAATCTTTGAGTTTCTATCAGTTCCAAAACGTTCAGAGTCTTCCCCGCCCTCTCCTGAATTTGACTTAGCTCCTATTTGATTCATAGCCATAGCAATTGTCTCATGCGCTTCTGGAGAGATTGACCCCAAACTCATAGCAGCTGAAGCAAATCTCTTAAATATCTCCTCTTTTGGTTCAACTTCTGAAATATTAATAGCCGCTCTATCTGATTTAATATCAAAGAAATCACGAATAAATTTCAAACCCCTGCCATTTACTATATCTCTTAACTTATCATAATCTTTTTTTAAACCACTGTTTGCAGTTGCATGAATAGCGTGGATTACTGATGGACCAAAATCATGATGTTCTGCTCCATTATAAAACTTATAATACCCACCAATATTTAGAGGGAAAATTCTATTAAATCCGCTATCTTCAAAAGCATCCTTATGATACTTTGCAATTCTCTCGTCTATATCGTCGTAACATAGTCCATTGAGCGCTGAATTTGAAGTTTCAAAACACTCTTTTACTATTTCACGACTTAGTCCCATTACATCAAAAAGACCTGCATTTCTATATGATGCAACTGTTGCGATTCCCATTTTGGACATTATTTTCAATATACCAGCATTTAAAGAGCTATGAACCGCCTTTAGAGCTGTATTACAGTCTATCTTAATTACATTTGATCTATTTGCATGTTCTACAACACTCTCTGCTAAAAGCTTTGGATGAATAGCATTAACACCATATCCAAGAAGAACTGCTGCACTATGAGAGTCATAAACTTCACCTGTTACTGCAACCATAGATGCTAAATGACGAACTTTTGCCTTTAAAAGCGCAATATTTAAACGTCCAATTACCATAGCCATTGGTATAACTCTTTTTGTCTTACTAAACTCAAAATCATCTAAGATTATGATTCTTGTTCCCTCATTTTTAACAGAAGAGACAATAGTTTCAACTAAAGTATCAAGCGATTTTCTAAGCCCTGATTCATAAGCAGTTGAGAATGTTTTGTTACGATAAAAATCTTGATAACTTGGTGATTTTTTATCTCCAAATGATTTTAATATAACTAACTTTTCACTTGTAATAATTGGAGAGATAGACTTAAGGCGATGAGCATGGAAAGGAACTTCATCTAGTATATTGTGAACTTCTCCAAAGCCTGTATTTAGACTCATTACAACCTTTTCTCTAATTGGATCAATAGGAGGATTTGTTACTTGTGCAAACTTTTGTTTAAAAAAGTCACTAAAAGCTCTTTGTTTATTGGAAAATGCAGCTAGAGGAGTGTCATCACCCATAGATCCAACAGCTTCTTTACCCTCAAGCATCATAGGTTCTATGACTTGTTCTATCACTTCATGAGTAATGTTAAAATATCTCTGTCTTGCAATTAGCTCTTCTTTAGTATATTTTGGTTCCGACATATACTGATCTACAACATGTTCTTGAAGATAAATCATATGTTCATTCAACCACTTCATATATGGGTTTGAACTCTTTAAATAATCATTGATTTCACTATTTTTAAATATTTTTCCAAACTTTAAATCAAGCCCTATCATCTCGCCAGATTGTAGGCGACCTCTCTCTTTGATGTTTTCTGGTGCGATATCTACAACACCGTATTCACTTGCTATTAAAAGCGTATCATCTTTTGTAATAACATATTTTGAAGGGCGAAGTCCATTTCTATCTAAAACACATCCTACATATCTTCCATCTGTAACAGAAAATGCAGCTGGACCATCCCATGCTTCAAAAACAGTAGAGTGAAATTCATAAAACGCACGAAGTTCTGGATCCATATGTGGAGCATTTTGCCAAGCAGCTGGAATAACTGCGCGAACTGCTTTGAAAAAATCCATACCATTTACAAGCAAAAATTCAAAAAAGTTATCTGCTGAAGCACTATCAGAAGATCTTGGTTGTAAAATAGGCAATATCCTCTGTATCTCTTCGCTTGTAAATACTTCACTTTTAATTGATTCTGATTTTATTTCAACATTAAAACGGTTTCCCTCTACAGAGTTGATTTCACCGTTGTGCGCAACAGCACGAAAAGGTTGAGCTAGTTTCCACTCTGGAAGTGTATTTGTTGAGAATCTTTGATGAAAGAGTGAAAAAGAGATTTTAAAACTCTCGTCTTGTAGATCCTTATAAAACTCTTTTATATGGGTAGGCATAACTAGCCCTTTATATGAAAGAACCTTTGAGCTCATAGAAGCTATATAAAAATTTCTATCATCTTCTAATTTATGCTCACTCTCTTTGCGAGAGAGATAAAGAAGTGCTTCAAATCTATTTGTAGCCATTATTGAATTTGGAGTTATATATAATTGAACGATATTTGGTAAAGTAGCAAGAGCTTGTTCTCCTAGAGCATTAATATCTATAGGAACATCTCTTCTTAGAACAACTTTTAAATCATTGTTTGTACAAACTTCTTCTACAATAGATAGGTTTTTAATATCTTTTGTAAAGATAGAAGCGATTGCAAACTGTGCTGGAAGTTCAATCCCGCTTTTCGAGGCCTCTTTGCGAAGAAACTCTTCAGGTAAGGAGAGAAGCAGTCCGCTTCCATCACCAGTTTTTCCATCAGCTGCAACAGCACCACGGTGCATCATTCTCTCTAACGCAGTTATCGCATCATCTAAAATTTTATGAGACGCCTTGTTTTTAATGTTTGCAACAAGACCAAATCCACAATTATCTTTAAATGATCTTAATAAATCATGATATTCAACCATACTAACTCCTAAATCTTGCTTTTTTTGTAATTTTCTACAAATTTAATCTCTTTTTAAAGAAACTTGTTCTATTTAGAGATAAGAGTTGCATTATACAATCTAAAGGTTTAAAAAATTATAATAACAGAATGATTTTTTGATAAAAATATAAATTTGAGTAAAAAAGAAGCGAAACTATGCAGGGGTTTATTCTAGCGTTAAATAGGGTCAAAGATGAAGATCTTATTGTCACAATCTTATCAAGAGAGAGCTTAGATACTCTTTATAGATTCTATGGCGCTAGACATGGCGTAATAAATATGGGCTTTAAAATAGACTATGAAAAAGAGCCATCTTCTAAAGCAACAATACATAGATTAAAAGATGTTATTCATATAGGCTTTAAATGGATAAATGATTATAAACTGCTAAAACTTTGGCAAGATTTTTGCGCTCTTTTTTATAAGCACTTAAAAGATGCTGAGCAACTTGACTCATTCTATTTTGAGCTGTTAGAAAATGCTTCACAAAACTGGAACAGACAAAACCCAAAGAGAGTAGCAATTGAGTCATATGTAAAATTACTTGAACATGAAGGTAGGCTACATAAAGAGTTTGAGTGTTTTTTATGTTCTGGACATATTGACGAGGATGAAATTTCACTGCTACGTGCTTATTTACCAACACACAAAAGCTGTGCTCATACACACGCAATAAAGAAAAGCGCAATAAATGAACTTTTTGAGAATCACTCTGCTCTTTTTTTAAGTGATAATGATGTTGATATGCTATGGCATACACTTTTAGAAGGGCTTTGAAGCTAAATAAAAATATTGTTATGTTAAACTAAAATTCTATAATTTAAATATGGAGTTATTAAATGTTATCTACTATTAAATCTCGTATTCTAATCACTATCTTACTCTTTGGTGCGCTCTCTGTTGGCTTGATGTATGCATATATATCTTACACCTTTAATGACTTTTCAAACAAAACTGCAAATAAGTCTCTTGATATGCTAAGCCAATCAATATTTCAGACTGTTACGCAAAGTATGTTAGCAGGAGACCCAAAAGTTGTTCAAAATACTATACAACAAGCAAAAAAAATTCATGGAATTGAGTCACTTGATGTTTCAAAATCAGAGCTAACTCTTGAGCTCTATTCTTCAGAGAATGAAACATTTACAAATGATATGATGGTAAAAGAGGTTTTAACTACTAAAAAGCCAAAAACTATTGAAAAGGCAAGTGACTCTCACCACACTATACAGCTATTAAGCCCTATGATAGCAGAACAAAACTGTATTGCATGTCACGCAAATGCAAATGAGGGAGATGTTCTTGGGGTTATGAATCTTGTAGTATCTCTTGACGCAAATGATAAAGATATTGAAGGTACAAAAAATATTTTGCTTATAACGCTTAGTACCGTTTTTCTTATATTTATACTAATTATAAATACCTTTTTTAAAAAAGAGGTAATCGCCCCAATTGATGAGCTAAGAAAAAGAATAAGAGAGCTTGTTGATGGTGATAGAGATTTAACTAGACGTATTGAAGTTTTACGCAAAAATGAGTTTGCGGCTTCTGCTTATGCCGTAAATGACTTTGTTAAAACTGTTCAAGAGACTGTAAATGAAGTTAAAAATTTAGGTCATCAAAATGTATCTATTGCAGACAAAATAACAAAATCTTCATCTTCCATATTTACAACTATACAAGAAGAAAGTGCTATCGTTTTAGAGACTACACATAAAAGCAAATCTATCAAAGAAATCTTAGATAACTCTATATTAGTTGCTAGAGAGACTCAGGAAAAGGTTGCAAAAGCAGATAAAAATCTGGAGTCTTCAAGAGAGGCGCTTAGTGAACTAGTACATGAAGTAGATACGTTTATAGAGATAGAAAATGACTTATCTCTTAAATTACTTGGTTTAAAACAAGATGCTGATCAAGTTAAGAGCGTTTTACTTGTAATTAAAGATATAGCTGAGCAGACTAATCTTTTAGCTCTTAATGCTGCCATTGAAGCAGCTCGTGCTGGTGAGCATGGCAGAGGGTTTGCCGTTGTCGCTGATGAAGTACGTAAACTTGCAGAGAGAACTCAAAAGTCGCTCTCAGAGATAGAGATAAGTGTGAGCACAATCGTTCAATCAATCAATGATGTTAGTGATAAGATGCATGAAAATGCAAAAGGGATGGAAAAGCTTACAAATATATCTCAAGATGTGGAAGAAAAGATTAATGATACATCTTATGAGATGAAAAACTCTCTAGATGTTGCAAAACGTTCAGTACAAGACTCTGAGATAATAGTAAAACATACAGATGAGATAATTAAAAAAATCAATGAGATAAGTAATCACTCATCATTAAACAAAGAGAGAGTTATAGATATTACAGAAGAGTCAAAACGTCTCTTAGAAGTTGCAAACTCTCTTGAATCAAGAATAAACGAGTTTAAAAGCTAAGAGGCCTTAAGCCTTTTTAGCTACAAGCGATGCAACTTTAGTTCTCTCGCCTCTTAGATTAGTATCAATCTTCTCTTCATAATAAATTACATCAAGCCCTATAAACGAGTGCAATAGCTCATTTTTTCTAAGAAGATAATCAAGGTTAGTTGTTGGCATATTAAAGTCACCATGAGCCACTATAAACGTCTCAAACACTAACAATCCACCACTCTTGAGTGAATCTTTCATTTGAGAAACAAGACGGCGGTTTAGATAGTTTACATTTACAATCAAATCATATTTGTTTGGGGTTAAATTGTATTTATCTAAATCAGTATCTATCTTTTTTATCATTGAACTGTTTTTTACAGCTTTAAGAGCATAATCAGATATATCAACAGCGTCAACATTAAAACCTTTATCAGCTAAATAATGTGTGTTCCTGCCTGTTCCACATGCCACATCTATCGCTTGTCCAACTTTTGCATGTTCAATATATTGCTCAAGTAGTGGAGATACACTCTGAGGCATAGGATTTTCTAAATATCTCTCGTTCCATCTAGCTTTATCTTCTTGCATATATTTTTCCTTTTATGATAGTCTATTTCTATAATCTTGATATCCAAACTCTTTGATAACATCAAGAGTTTTATCCTCTCTTAGTATAACCAATGAGGGTAACTTTATACCGTTGAATGTCGTGTTTTTTACAAAAGTGTAATGAATTTGATCTTCAAATATAACTTTATTGCCTACTTGCAACGGCTCATCAAAAGAGTAATCACCCATAATATCTCCTGCTAAACAGGTATTTCCACCAAAACGGTATCTATATTTTTTCTCTCCAGCCTCACCGCTTCCTCTAACCATAGCTCGATATGGCATTGCTAAAGTATCTGGCATGTGAGCCTCTGCTGAAGTGTCTAAAATGGCTATATCCATGCCGTTGTGAACAATATCCAAAACAGTGCTTACTAAAACTCCTGTTTGCCACCCAACTGCTTCCCCAGGTTCCAAATAGACATCGACACCATATTTGGCTCTAAAATTTTTTATTAAATTTATAAGCTTCTCTACGTCATAACCTTTTTTTGTTATGTGGTGTCCACCGCCAAAGTTTATATATTTCATACCTTTAAAATATTTAGAAAACTTCTCTTCAAAAGCTACTAAAACATCTTCTAAGGCATCAACATCCTGCTCACAAAGTGCATGGAAGTTAAGCCCATCGATATGCTCTAAAACTCTCTCATCAAAATTTGCCAAAGTTGTCCCAAGTCGGCTATAGATTCCACAAGGATTGTATATATCTTTTGGAGATGATGACTGCTCTGGATTTATTCTAAGTGATAGGCTGATTTTAGGATTTATCTCCTTGACTCGCTTTGAGTATTTAAAGAGTTGAGATGGCGAGTTAAATACTATATGGTCAGATATTTTAGCTATCTCATCTATCTCTTCATCTTTGAAAGCTGGAGAGTACGTATGAACTTCAAGATTTTTATCATCTTGTGCAAACTCTTCTCTAGCTAAAAGTGCTTCATGTAGTCCGCTCGACGTGCAACCTTTTAAGTACTGTTTTACAAGAGGAAAGGTACTCCACATTGCAAAGCCTTTAAGCGCCAAAATAACTTTAGCCCCACTCTCTTGTTGCACATAATTTAGTATTTTTAAGTTGTTTCTTAAAAGGGACTCATCACACATGTAATATGGTGTTTTTAACTCTTCTATTTTTTTCATATCTCTACACTTTTTATGTTTTTTTTATAAGTCTATTTACTAAAATTTGATTATATTTTTCTTTTATTCTAAGCGCAATCTTTTTAAAGTGTTCTCTATCTAGTCCCATGTTATCAACTATTTCACACGCCTCTTCAATAGAATCTGGCGTCAAAATATGTTTTGTATTTATAGCCACTCTGACTGCATCAAGTGAGTCAATATATGATTTTACTTTTGGGCTTGGATCTGTTTCAAAATCAAGGCCTTTTAAGATTTCAACATAAAGAGGCTCTAGCTTCCAATACTCAAAGAGTGTTGCCGTTAGATAGTAAGTTGTAGTTCCAAGCAAACTATGCTCAAATTCAGCAACATTTTTTGTCTTTTTGTATCCATTTGAAAACTGTTTTATATAACTACTCTTCATTACCTCTTTTGAGAGGACAAGCTTTCCAGTCTCCATAATAAGTGCCAATGGAGCCATAAATTGGGCATGTCTTACATCGACTTTTGAATACCACTGCATCATAAGCGTACTTTGAAGATGACAAATATCATTAAATTTTTTATTATCTACTCCAAATATCTCAGTATCAGCTTTGAGTTGTTCTGCTATTGCATATTTTAAAACCAAACCATAAACTTCATCCGTACCAAAGAGGGTCACCGCTTGTGCGACTGAAGCTATTTTTCTTGAAAATTTATATACTGGCGCATTAATCATCTTTAAGATATTTGCGGTTAATGCCGCATCATCTTCTATCACTTTTACAAGTCTTATAATATCAATATTTTGAGAGCCACAGTTGTATATCTGTTGTATCACAAACGGTGTGTTTGAGAGTGGAGGCAGAGACTCAATATCTGATATTATATGCTTAAAAGTCATCTAAATTTCTAGCTCTTTAACTTGCCAAGGCAGCCCACTGATGTTCATCTCATCCATAAACGGGTCTGGATTCATCTGTTCCATATTGAACACGCCAACCCCACTCCAGACACCCTTCAACATAAGTTTTGCACCAATCATAGCGGGAACGCCTGTTGTGTATGATACACCTTGTGAGTTTGTCTCAGCAAAACAATCTTCATGCTCTTTTACTTGGTAGATATAAATTTTTCTCTTTTTGCCATCTTTTAAGCCCTCTGCAACAATACCTATATTTGTTTTACCTTTTGTACGAGCACCAAGAGATGCAGGGTCTGGCAGAAGTGTCTTTAAGAACTCAATAGGAGTTATCATCATCCCTTTATGCTCAACGGGCTCGATTCCTAGCATCCCGACATTTTGAAGAACTTCCATATGTTTTATGTAACTCTGTCCAAATGTCATAAAAAATCTGATTCTCTTTAGACCTTTTATATTTTGAACAAGGGATTCCATCTCTTCATGGTAGAGAAGATAACTATCCTTTGGACCAACTTCAGGATAATCCCAAACCTGCATAATTTCAAGAGGCTTTGTCTCTATCCACTCTCCATTTTCCCAATATCTGCCATTTGCGCTAACTTCTCTTAGGTTTATTTCTGGATTAAAGTTCGTTGCAAAAGCGTACCCGTGATCCCCTGCATTACAGTCCAAAATATCAATAGTGTGAATCTCATCAAAGTAGTGTTTTTGAGCATAAGCACAAAATACGTTTGTTGCCCCAGGGTCAAATCCGCTTCCAAGAAGTCCCATAATTCCAGCTTCTTTAAACTTCTCATCTCTTGCCCATTGAAGTTTATACTCAAACTTAGCCTCATCTGGATGTTCGTAATTTGCAGTATCTAAATATGGTGTTTTAGTAGCGATACAAGCATCCATAATAGTTAAATCTTGGTATGGAAGAGCAACATTTATAACAATGCTTGGCTTACATGAGTTTATAAGTTTTATAACTTCTTCTGTACTATCAGCATCTACTGAAGCTACCTCAATATCTGCGTTTGGCAACTCATCTTTTATGTCTTGACACTTTTTAAGTGTTCTACTTGCCAAAACTATTTTGCCAAAAACATCCGCATTTTGTACACATTTATATACAACTACACGACTTACTCCACCTGCACCAATTATCAATGTTGTTCTCAAATCTATATCCTTTTTTACTAATATCACGTCAATCAGAACTCGTCCCGACTGACTACGCTAACCGCTATGGCACTAAAGCTTGACGCATAAAGCGTCAGATTAATTAACATTTTAAATTTATAACTTTTTCTCTAAGCTCTTCTGGGGTTATATCTTTTGTTATTGGTTCTCCAAAATAGAGAGTTATCTCTCTTTTTTTCAAAAAGCATCTTTTCGCATCACCTTTGTGTCTTGCAAAAATACTACCAAAAACACCATCTATATAAAACGGAACAATCGCGCTTCCATTTCTATCTATAAACTCATAACCTCTATAAAATTTTGACACGTCAGAACTTCTAGATATTTCGCCCTCTGGAAATATAGCTATTATTTTACCATTTTTTAATTTCATTGAGGTTTCAAGAAATGAATTTTTTGACGCTCTTTGTGATACTGGAATAAGCTGTGCCAATCTAAAAGCCCAATTTAAGAGCTTATGTTTATATATATCTTTATCTATTATATAGCTAATTCGTCTCTCTATTGGGAGTTGTAATATAAACCAATCAATCCAGCTTACATGATTTCCAACAAACATGATTGCACCGCTACACTCCGTATTTTCAAGTCCTACATAGTTAAATTTATATCTAATCCTAAAAAGAAGTTCAAAAAATGCCCAAAAGCCCATAACAAGGTATCTTTTAAAGAGTTTCACACTAAGATAAACTCCAACTATCATCATAAAATAGAAGAGAGATGTTGCATCTACTCCATAATATGCAAAGAGTGTTGTCAACATTAAAAAAGCAAACATAAAAACAGTTTGTATAAAGTTATTTCCAGCCAGAATTGTGCCTAAATGGGTGTTTGAAGATAAGAGTTGTATCTTTGCATTTAATGGTACTATCAAAACTCCGCTAAAGAGTCCAAAAAGGATAAATTCTAAGCCTAAAATAGTTATAGATACAGTATGTGGAATAAAAAAAAGCACCACCGTTATACCTAAAGCGCTAAGAGCAGACAAGCCCATATTTACATAATATTTTGATAATTTCGAAGCTATTATAGAGCCAAAAATGATACCTAAAACGGCTAATGCCATGATTCCTTGAACAGTTATAGCATTTGTAATACCGAGCTTACTCTTTGCGTACTCTCCAAAAATCGCTAAAACTACTTGAGAGATAGACCAAAAAAGACTAAGAGCTATAATCGCATCAAAAATCTCTTTTTTTCTCATTATCATTATCATGTTTTTCTTGAGATATTCACCTCTAAAATATCTCTTAAAGTCAAACTCTCTCTTGGTTGTTTCTATCATTTTGTTTGGTAATTTTGAAGCCAAAATATACTCAACAACAGAGCCAAGAACTAAAAGCCATCCAAGCGGTGCGATAATATGCAAGATATCCTCTTTAGTGGAAAATTTATCCCCTAAAAGCAACTCAAACAACACTGTATAAAATAGTATTCCAAGCAAAATTGCGGCGGTGGTTGTGGCCTGAATAGCGCCATTTCCAGCACTTATATATTTAACACCAACAAGTTCTTTTATATATCCATATTTTGCAGGTCCATATATTGCACTTTGAAGTGCCAGTAAAAATGTCATAGCAAATGCTGTAAAAAACCAGCCCTGATAGTATGAATATGTAATTAGAAGCGTTATGAAAATAGCAAGGAGTGATGAGAATTTCATGATGATATTTTTAGCAAATCTATCTGCTAAAAATCCAGAGGGAGAAAAAGCAAGGATAAACGGAAGCAGAATAAGAGCATTTACAACAGCGGTAAATACTATCTGCTCTGACCCTTCATAAGTTTTAAAAACAGTGTTTTGGATGATTATTTTATGCCCTAAATCTGTAAAAGCATTTAAAAAAACAACTAAAAGATAATTTATAACTCCAACTATTTTAAACATCTATCTCTTTTTAATTCTCTTCATCTGCCAAAGTTGTACTCCAACCTTCATAGTATCCATGCTCTTTTTTTATCAACTCAAAAAGCTCTTCAACAACACTTCTTACTTCTTCGTTTTGTATAGTATGCTCTTTTACAAGTGCTACTCCGTGGTCAAACTCTTCACTGCTAACATCATCTTTAAACTCAAATCCGCTAAGAAGAGCGTTTGCAACAAATCTATCTTTTTGAGTAGCCGTATCAAATGAGGCATAATGCTCTACATCTCTTTTTGCGTCAATATTATCGCCCTCTTCTTGAAGCAAAAAGATTATTTTATCACTCTGTATATGACAAAACTCTAGCTCACTTGGGAAAAGATTATGCTGATAAAAATCCCACTTTGCATCTTTTACTACACTGCTTTCATATTTGTACCCGCTCTCTTTTAACATTTTTGAGATAATTGGTTCTAATTTTTTTGCATCTTTTGCATAAAAATAGAACTCATTCCAATCATCCTTGACTCTAGAACCTGCATATACCGCTCTATTTTCATACTCAAGAGCAACTATAAGAGCCTCTTTTGTCTCAAAAAAAAGTTCAAAACCATCAAACTCTTTATTAATCTCTCCAAACTTTACAAAGATACTGCAAAGCCAAGGATATATCTCTTTTTGCGACTCTATCTCTATATCTGCTTCTATATTTACTAAAACGCCATCTTCTACTCTATTAAAAAATTCTCTCATATTTCTCTT
>CAMBTK010000011.1 GCA_945870785.1 Sulfurimonas crateris | reverse complement strand
AAAAATAAGTTATAAATTTTATTTAAAATCTGGCACTATTCTGTATCCAACACCATAAATACTCTCAATACAATTAGCTGATAGTTTTTTTCTAAGTTTTGAGACAAGCTTTCTTATGTTTATGATATCTAAGTTCTCATTTAGTGAATTGTAACGTTTTGTTATATCTTCATTTGAATATATTTTTCCTACATTGTCTGTAAGCATTTGTAAAAATATAATTTCGTATTTTGTTAAAGTAACCATAACGTTATCAATTTGTAACATATTTGTCTCTTTATTAAATATGCAGAATCCAGCTAATTTTATAACCAAAGGATTTGAGTGGTGAATTTTTTGTTCATTTTTTAAAAGTATTTTTTTTGTTGCTTTTTGAAGTACTTTTATCAAGTCTTGATAATCAATAGGTTTTTTTATGAACTGCTCAATTCCTAGGTTAATTAATGGAAGTAGATATTTTGAATCATCAAAAGCAGATAACACTATAATAATTTGTTCTGGATTTGTAATGTAAATATTCTCAACAAGTTCAACACCATTCATGCGTGGCATCTGTATGTCTGAAATAACTATATCATAGTACTTAGAATGACTGATATAAAACTCTTTATACTGCTTTAGTGCATCCTCACCATTTTTTGAGCCATCAACTTTACCAAAAAATTTTTTTAGAATCTCTTTTATATTTTCTCTTAAGTCATCATGGTCTTCAACGAAGAGAATAGATAACTGTTTTGTGCTTGTTAATAACTCTTTTGAATTCAAAGTTTATCCGCTTTCTATCTCTATTTTTGGGCTTAATTATATCTATAATTGATTCTATATTCAATAAAATAAGATATTATTGCAAAAAAAGGAATAAGATGAAACTAATAATTAATGGTGAAACAAAAGAGTTTGAAGAAAAAATAACTTTAGAGAAACTTTTAGAGAGATTGAGTCTTAAAGATAAAGTTATGGCAGCAGCTGTAAATATGGAGATTGTAAAACAAAATAGTTGGGATTCATATCAACTTTGTGATATGGATAAGATTGAATTGCTAGATTTTGTTGGTGGTGGTTGATTCGATAGCTACAACCGCTATTGCATACTCTCCATCATGTGTAATAGAGAGGCTAATGCTTTTTACATTAAAATTTTTAATTATTTTTTCTGATAGTGTAATATTTGGTGCGCCACGAGAAGATTTAGATATAACGATATCATGAAATCCACACTCTGCACCGATGCCGACACCAAGTGCTTTTGAACATGCTTCTTTTGCTGCCCAAAACCCAGCAGCTGTTTTATGATTTTTAATAAGTTGAATTTCGGTTGGAGATAAAAATTTATTAAGAGATTTTTCGCCAAACCGCTCAATAAGGCGGTTCATACGAGATGTTTTAATAAGGTCTATACCAATCATCTACTGAATAACAAATTCTGTAAAGTAGATTCCTTCTATACTTCCATCGCTAATCATAGAATTTAGTGTATCCATAATCTGCTCAGATACCTTTTGCTTCCCTTTTTTAGAAGATATCTCTTCTAGTGTTTTGGAAGTCAAAATTCTAATAATTCTATCTCTAATAACTGGAGATTTACTGTCTAGCTCCATACTCAACTCTTTACCGTTTAGTTCAAGTGATATTGTTGCTTTAAGATAGCGACGACCAGCATCACTTTTTAAATTAACTGTAAAACCATCAAGAGGGTATAGTATTCCAATTTGGCTTAGTTTTCTAGATCCCATATCATCAGATTCTTCTCTAGATCTGCTTGAGCCATTAGAACTACTTTTTTGCTGTGGTTTTTCTGCTTGTTGTTCTATATTTTGCTGAGCTGCCTGTTCTTTTGTGTCATCACCAGATAAAAGAATAACAACCGCAGTAACAGCAACTAAAATTAGGACTAAAACAGCAACAATTATTATAATTAATAATTTTTTTGATTTTTTTTCTTCTGTAACTGTGTCTTCAGTAGTCTCTTTATTTGGCATAATTCTTCCTTGAGTTTAGTTTTGTTAGTATATCAAAATTTGTACTATTAAAAAATCCATAGAGAGCTTAGTCACATATCTTTATATTTAAAGTTTTTATAATTTCTTCAAATATTTTCCCAGCATCACGATCTATATCATCATGATATTCGATTACAACAACATCTTTATTATTTGAAACATTACATGTGTATGACTCAGGTTTTATCGTATATTTAGAGGTTATTTTATCAATTGTTGAGCAAACTAGTGCGCCTTCTTCTTTTCCTTCATATGATATTGATATTTTAGAAAATTTTTCTTCACTTCTAACTTGAGCATCCATACTATGATTTCCTTTAGAGATATTAAATTTGGGAATTATACTATTAATAGTGTAAAGTAGATTTTAATGTAGCCAAAATTAGTACCATTCCAATAGTTTTGTTACTTCATCAACTATAAAAGTTTTTATATTTGTTTTCTCCAATGGTTTTTTACAAACTAAAGCTTTTGTTATATTTTGCATACTTGCCTCTTTTAGTCTAGTATCCATTCCAAAAACTTCTCTTACATCACCAACAAGAGAAACTTCTCCGATAAATACAGTCTGTTTTGATATTGCACGATTGCGAAAACTGCTAATTATGGCTGCAAGTATCGCAAGGTCTGCAGAGGTTTCAGTTATTTTTATACCGCCAGTTATATTTATAAACACATCATATCCAGAGAGCGGAATCTCTAACTTTCTCTCTAGGAGTGCTAGGAGCATGTTTAATCTGTTTGTATCAAATCCAGTTGCTTGTCGCTTTGAATTGGATGTGTGAGACTCTGAAACTAGCGCTTGAACTTCAAGTATAATAGGGCGAGAACCCTCCATAATGACTGTTAGTGCAGAACCTGCTTGTTCTGAGTTGCGATTGAAAAATCTTGATGCTATATCGGTTGCTGAGACTAAACCATCGCTTCTCATCTCAAAAACACCTATCTCGCTTGTTGGACCAAAACGATTTTTAAATCCTCTTAAAATACGAAGTTCTTGCGAAGAGTCTCCCTCAAAATATAGAACTGTGTCTACCATATGCTCTAGTACTCTAGGTCCAGCAATTGAACCCTCTTTTGTAATGTGCCCGATGATAAAAATAGCTATATTTCTATCTTTTGCTATTCTCATTAGCTCAAATGTAATTTGTCTTACTTGAGTTACAGACCCTGGAGCAGAAGAGATGTTTTCAGAGTATAGTGTTTGAATAGAGTCTATGATAATAAAACTATAATCCCTGTGTTCAATCTCTACTAAAACTTGTTCAAGTCTTATCTCGCTTAGTAGAAAAAGTGTATCTTGGTTTGAGTTTAGACGATTGGCACGAAGTTTTATCTGTGAAGTTGACTCTTCTCCTGTAACATAAAGTACATTTTGTCCGCTTGAAGCTATATCGCCACCGACTTTTAGAAGAAGTGTCGACTTTCCAACTCCTGGACTGCCTCCAATTAAAGTAAGTGAACCAGGTACAACACCACCACCTAGTACGCCATCTAATTCTTTACTTTTGGAGCTAAACCTAAAAATCTTCTCCTCTTTTATCTCATTTATACTAATTGCTTTTGAGGATGAGGCAGTGGTTGATTTTGTCTGTTTTACAATATCTTGCTGATGTTCGTTTAGTTCTACAAATGAGTCCCAAGCACCACAGTTTGTACACTTTCCCATCCATCTAGGAGTTGTCAATCCACAATGTTGACACTCAAAAAGAGTCTTTTTTTTGGACATAGTTTTAGCCTTTAAAGAGTTATGAGGGTATTATATAAAATTGTGAGGCAAAGAGATAAAAGTATGTCATATTGTCATACTTTTATATTATAGAGAGATTTTTAAATATCTTCTTCAAAAATAGCGTCTAGAAGTCCATCGACAAATTCATACTTATCAAAAGGTGTAAGATTTTCTGGTTGCTCACCTGTTCCAACATATAAAATAGGAAGATTTAGTGCGTAAGCTATGCTAAAGACGCTTCCGCCTTTAGCTGTTCCATCAAGCTTTGTAATGATAATGCCATCAACACCTATCATCTCATTAAACGCTTTTGCTTGGGCTATAGCAGAGTTTCCTTGTGTTCCATCAATTATAAGAGTTGTTCTATGAGGTGACCCACTATGAGCTTTGTCGCAGATTCTATGAATTTTTTTTAGTTCATTTGCTAAGTTTGTTTGAGTGTGAAGTCGTCCTGCTGTATCAATTATGACATGGTCATAACCTTTTGATTTCGCTGAGTCGATAGCATCATAAGCTACTGCAGAACTATCGTGACCCTGCTTTGAAGCTACTATCGGAATATCTAATTTTTTTGCCCAAAGGGATAGTTGCTCTATCGCAGCAGCACGAAAAGTATCTCCTGCTCCAAGCATGACTTTTTTACCCTCATTTTTGTATCTAAGAGCAAGTTTTGATATAGTTGTAGTTTTTCCTGCACCATTTACTCCAACAATAAGCTCAACAAAAGGAGCGTTGAACTCAGGCTCTATATATGAAGTGTAAGCAAGAGTAGCAAGGAGTTTTGGGCGTAGAATCTCACGAGTTATTTTACTTTGATATAGTTCATTGATTATTATCTCAACAAGAGCGTATTCAACATCAGCTTCAAGTAGAATTTCTTCTATCTCATCTTTTGAAAATGATAATTTTTTCTTTGGAACTACTGATTTTATCGCCTCAGCAGTTTTACTTAGAGACTTTTTTATAAATCCAAACATATCTATTTGCCTAAAGCATTTCTTATATCGCTATCTATAAATTCCTCTTCAGTGGCGCCTACATAGTGGTTTATTAGTTTTGTGTCTTTGTACATTGCAAGTGTTGGGATAGGGAATCTCTCACCGAGTTCCAACTCTTTTACTATAGCGTTACTAAGGCGGCGGTTTTGATCTGAATTTACTAAAATATAGTTTGCATTGTATGTTTTTGAAAACTCTACTAGTTTTTCATTTTGAATATTTTCTTCAATTGTTATACCAATAATAATTAAATTATCTTTGTATTTTTCTTGAAGTGAACTAAGGTGTTGTGCAGCGCCACGACATGGTGGACACCAAGTAGCAAAAATATCAAATATCACTATTTTGTCTTCTGCTCCTACAAGCATAAAACCTTTATCTATTTTTTTAACGATATATTCTTTGTTATTAGTATCTGTGAGAACATACTCGCTTGAAGCTATCATTGAATTTGGGTCTTTTTTAGTTTTATCTTCAGAGCAGCCTTGAAAAAGAAGAATTGAGATTGTAGATAGAATAAGAATCGATTTTTTAAACATTTGCTTACCTTGTTTTCTGTTTTTTGAGTAGAATTTAACGAAATTATATCCATAAAGATTTTAGATGGCTCTTACAAAAGCAACTTTTAGACAAAATTGTCTAGAGATGATTAAAAACAGTTCTAAGCATAATCGTTTATACAAAAATAAAAAAATAAGTAATCAGTTAATAAAAGAACTTAAAAAATTTAAAAATAAAAAAATACTTTTTTATACATCGCTCCCATTTGAGGCGGATACTGCAAAAATAATAAAACTTATTAGAAGAAAATATAATATCTTTGTTCCATTTATGCAAGGCGAAAGTTTTAAGATGGTACCATTTAGGTTACCGCTGAAGAAGAAAAAATTTGGTATTTATGAAGCGGGAAATAGTTTAAGAGACATTAAAAATATAGACGTAGCTATAGTGCCAGTTGTTGGTGTAGATGGAAATTTACAAAGAGTCGGTTTTGGAAAAGGAATGTATGATCGTTTCTTTGAAAAGTTAAAAAAGAGACCATACACAATTTTTATACAGTCAGAATTTTGCTTTACAAAAGAGTTAATTTGTGATGATTATGACATCGCATGTGATTTGATAATTACACCAAACATTAAAGTACAAAATAAAAATATTGCTACAATCATGAGGAAATAAAATGTTAAACGAGATACTTAGTGGCAGCTCAGCAGCTGTTATTAGTGGACTTGTTGGGTTTTACATCTCTAAAAAAATAACTAATGCTAATTTTGATATATATGTTGAAAAAGCAAAAGCTCAAGCTGGTGCTATTGAAAATGAAGCACATATGCTTCTTTATAAAGCAAACATTAAATCTCAAGAGATAGAGCAAGAAGCTACAAAATTGTATGAAAGTGCAAAAGATAGAGCTAAAGCTGATCTCCATTTAAAAGAAGATGATGTTAATAAAAAAGAGCAAACTTTTAAACGTTATAAACAAAATGAAGAGAGACGACTACAAGATGAAGTCTCTACTTTAAAAGCTAGACAAGTTGATTTAAAAAGAAATGAAAAATCTTTAAGTTTACTAAAAAAAAGATATGAAGATCAGATTGATGAAGCACTAAACGCTATTGAGCATTGTGCTGGTATGACAAAAGAAGAGGCAACAAAAGTGCTTCTTGAAAAAGTAGAAGAGAAATCACGTGCTGAAATCGCGCATGTTGTAAGGCGATATGAAAATGAAGCTAAAACAGAAGCTAAAAAAAGAGCAAATTATATTTTAGCACAAGCTACAAGCCGTTTTGCAGGAGAATTTGCCGCAGAACGCCTTACAAATTCAGTGCATCTTAATGATGATGAATTAAAAGGCCGAATTATTGGAAAAGAGGGAAGAAATATCAAAACCCTTGAGACACTGCTTGGCGTTGACATAATAATAGACGATACTCCAAATGCTATTTTGGTAAGTAGTTTTAACCTTTATCGCAGAGCAATTGCTACAAAAACACTAGAACTCCTTATACAAGATGGGCGAATACAGCCAGCACGCATAGAAGAGATATATAATAAAGTTTGTGAAGAGTTTGAAACTGATACTCTACATGAAGGTGAAGAGATAATTATTAATCTTGACATCGGTGTTATGCATCCAGAGTTGATAAAGCTTATTGGCAAACTCCGTTATCGTGCTAGTTATGGACAAAATGCTCTTGCTCACACTTTAGAAGTTGCACATTTAGCTGGAATAATGGCTTCTGAAATGGGTGGAGATGCAAGACTTGCAAAAAGAGCTGGACTTCTGCATGATATAGGCAAAGCACTCACTCATGAACATGAAGGCAGCCACGTTGATTTGGGTGCACAAATTTGTAATCGCTACAATGAGCATAGCGTTGTTATAAATGCTATATATGCTCATCATGGTCAAGAAGAGATTAATTCTATTGAGTGTGGTGCAGTTTGTGCAGCTGATGCTCTCTCAGCAGCGCGACCTGGTGCTAGACGTGAAGTTTTAGAGAGTTTCTTGAAAAGAGTTACAGCCATAGAGGAGATAGCATCACAACATAATGGTGTTAAACAAGCCTACGCTATAAATGCTGGCAGAGAGGTTAGAGTTATAGTAAATGCCTCTCTTGTAAATGATGATGAGTCTATACTCTTAGCTAAAGAGATAGCTACTGAGATAGAGCAGGGAGTTCAATACCCTGGCGAGATAAAAGTAAATGTTATTCGTGAGAGCAGAGCTGTAGAATTTGCTAAATAGCTCTAATAAATATCTTCTGCATCATTAATCTCTGAATCGTCATATGGGTCCATATGCATAAGTATATGGACTTTTTTATCAGAAAAAAGTTTTTTAATTTTGTCTTCTAATTTATCTGAAACAAGATGTGCATCATATAGAGATATGCTTACATTAAAGACAACATGAATTGATATAAAAATATGTGAACCAGATGCTCTTGTTCTTAAATGATGATAGTTTGTTACAGTTTTATCACTATCTACAATTTCTTTAATCTTCTCTATTTCCTCTTCACTAAGAGCTGCGTCAAGAAGCATAAGTATTCCTTCTTTTATGATTGGAAGTGCTGAGTAAATCATATAAATTCCAATCATTATCCCAAGAATCGGGTCTATAATATGCTCAGAAGTAACTGATACAAGCCCAAGAGCCAATAAAACAGCGCCATTTGAGAATATATCAGTTTTGTAGTGAAGAGCGTCAGCTTTTATAACCATATTTCCTGTTTTTTTAGCAACTTTATTTAAAAAAACAACAAGAAACGAAGTAATTATTATAGATACAAGCATAACCGTAATACTCACACCTACAAATTCCATTTCTCTTGGATGTGCAAGTTTAACAAGTGCCTCATATAGTATGAAAAGTGCAGACAATGAGATAACAGTCCCCTCAATAACTGCTGCAAGAGGCTCTATTTTGCTGCGTCCATAGTTAAAATCATCATCAGGATCTTTTTCGGCATTATGAAGAGCGAAGTAGTTAAAGATAGAAACAGTTAAGTCAAGTAAAGAATCAATAGCAGATGCCAAAACAGCGATTGAACCACTTAGTATTCCTATACTCATTTTCATCACTACAAGAAGCATTGCTACTGAGGTTGATATTAAGGTGGCTTTCTTTTCTATTCTCATATTTGCTCCTATATATTTTAGGGTACAATTATAGTAAATTTAACATATTGTAGTGATTAAAATGAACATAGATGAATTGAGAAAAGAACGACAAAAGTGGATGGAGTGGAAAAATATCGCTCCGCTTCGAGAGGCACTAAAGCGCTTGAATAATGGCGCGTGGAGTGTTGAATTGGGCGATGTGGTAACCATAAGAGGTGAAGCTTTAGAAAGTATAGAAGATGTTGCAAGGCTTATGATGCCTTGGAGAAAAGGTCCATTTCAGATATTTGACACATATATAGACTCTGAATGGAGAAGCAATATAAAATATAATCTTTTGAGAAAATATTTTAATTTAAAAGATAAAAGAGTTGCCGATATAGGATGTAACAATGGATATTATCTTTTTAGAATGCAAGAAGATGCACCAAAACTGCTTGTCGGTTTTGACCCATCGCCACTATTTAAAACACAGTTTGATTTTATAAACCACTTTGTTAAGAGTGATATTGTTTATGAACTTTTGGGCGTTGAACATCTGGAGTTTTATGAAGATAAGTTTGACACTATCTTTTGTTTGGGTGTTTTGTATCACAGAAGCGATCCTGTATCAATGTTGAAATCCCTTTATAAAGGGCTAGATAAGGAAGGCGAGGTTATTCTTGATACTTTTTATATCGAGGGTGAAGAGGAGATTTGCCTCTCCCCTGCATCATCATATTCAAAGATACCAAATATCTATTTTGTACCTACGATTAGTGCTCTAAAAAATTGGTGTCTAAGAGCTGGATTTACTATTTTTGAAGTTTTAGAAACCTCTTTGACTTCAAGTAATGAGCAGAGAAAAACTTCATGGATTGAGGGTGAATCTTTGGAGAATTTTTTAGATAAAGATGATAACACCAAAACAGTAGAAGGGTATCCTGCACCAGCAAGAGTATATGTTAGATTGAAAAAGGAAATTAAATGAATATATTAAAAGATAAAGAAGAGATACAAGAAGAGGATGAAGAGTTAGAGATAAATGGGTATAAAAAAGATGATGTTTTATTAAAAACACATGAAAATACAAATCAGGATTTATGTGGAGAGATAGAAAAACTTGATATAGGATTTGTAAAACTAAAACTTGTAACTACTCATGATATGATTGCTGATTCTATGGGGTTGATACATGGCGGGTTTATTTTTAGTGCTGCTGATTTTGCAGCAATGGCTGCTGTAAATGAGAGAAATGTTGTTTTGGTTGCAAGTGAGTGCCAGTTTTTATCTCCTGTAAAGTTTGGAGATATTGTAAATTTTACTGCAAAAGTACGTCATAAAGAGGGACGAAAAAGAAATGTGCATGTTATAGGCAATGTTTTAGAGATAAAAGTTTTTGAGGGTGAATTTAAAACAGTTGTTACAGAGAGACATGTTTTAAAACTTAAACTAAATGGCGAAAATGATGATGAAGAGTAACAAATCCCTTATAGATTTGCTATCCAATAATCGCTATACAACTGCTCTTGTTTTATAGTTGTAGTTCCGCCATGTCCTGGATAGATTGTCTTATCGTAAGGAATTTTTTTAAACTCTCTTAGTGACTCTCTCATCTGCGCTGGTGAAGAGTATGGAAAGTCTGTACGCCCAATAGAACGCTCAAATATAAAATCTCCGCTAAACATAGCATCTCCTATTTCAATAGTTGAACATCCAGGTGTGTGCCCTGGAAAATGATGAAATTTAACGCTTACGCCATTAAAATCAAACTCTTGATTTGCTTCTACTTCAACATCTGCATATGATGGAGGCAGAGATGGCATCCAAGAGCTCTCAGAGAGAAGCATAACATCCTCTTTAGGGGTATATAGAGGAATTTTTAACTTTTTTTGCAACTCTGCATTGCTCCAAACATGATCAAAATGTCCGTGAGTATTTAAGATAGCTATGGGGTTTGTTACATTTTGCATTACCCACTCTGTTGCACCCATACCAGGATCTATAATAAAATCCATATCGTTTATAGATACTATATAGCAGTTAGTTTGATACTCACCCATTGGTTTGACTTTTATATTCATGCTTTGCTCTTTGCGCTTTTTTGTAAAATTGTAACCTGAAAAGCATAAATATAGCCTCATATATCATATTTTACACATCTTTACCAAACTTTGATATAATCTTATTTGTTAAAGTTCCTTAAAGGTTAATGATGAAAAAGTATGAGCTCATAACAGAGCATCTACAATATTTCTTATATGATGAAGTCCACAAAACTGGGATAAAAAATGTTGTTTTAGGTCTTAGTGGTGGGATTGATTCGGCTGTTGTAGCAGTACTTGCATCAAAAGTTTTTGGGGATAATTTGCTATGCGTAAAGATGCCATCACACTACTCGTCACAAAGCTCTCTTGATGATGCGGATGAACTCTCTTTAGCTTTTAATCTTAGTTCTATCACTAGTTCGATTGAGCCTATGTTAAGGGCTTATGAAGAGATGAATCCAGATATGGACAATTTAAGAAGAGGCAATCTCTCAGCACGGCTTAGAATGAGCACTCTCTTTGATTTCTCTGCAAAATATAGTGCTTTGGTTTTAGGAACAAGCAATAAAAGTGAGTTAATGTTGGGGTATGGAACCATTTATGGCGATTTGGCTAGTGCTTTAAATCCTATTGGTGATCTATACAAAAGTGAAGTGTATGAGTTGGCGCGCTATTTGGGCATAAATGAGACTATTATAAAAAAAGCTCCATCTGCAGATTTATGGGCTGGACAGAGCGATGAGGCTGATTTGGGCTATACGTATGCAGAGCTAGATGAGGTGCTTAAACTATATGTTGAAGATAGATTAAGCAGAGAGAAGATTTTAGAGATGGGATATGATTCAAAGATGCTCGATATGATAATAGAGAGAATTTTTCGTAATCATTTTAAAAGAAAGATGCCACTGATAGCTAAATTGACATCTAGAACTATAAATCACGATTTTAACTATCCAAGAGATATTAGACTATAAGGAGTATGCAATGAAAGTTTCGTTTTGTAAATATGAGAGTAGCAGAGAAGCCCATTCAAATGTGAGTGATGTTTTAGATGGAGAAGAGATAGACCAAGTAGAAGAGCTTGAGGATGAGTTTAAGGCATATATCGGTGCCGATTATACACTTGCTACTTCACATGGTACCTCTGCACTTCATTTAGCTATGTTGGCGCTTGATTTGAAGCGTGGAGACAAGGTGGTCTGTTCTGTAAATGCACATCCAAAAGTTCCAGAAGTTGTTCGCCATTTTGATGCTGAACCTGTTTTTATAGATATTGACCCAGAGACATTCAACATAAATCTTGATAAATTAGAAGCATATTTAGAGGACAACAGAGCCAAAAAACTAAAAGCTGTAATCGTTACGCATGTGGCTGGACAGTGTGGTGATTTGGATAGACTCTACTCAATGGGAACTATCTATGATGTGAAAATCGTAGAAGATGCAAGTGAAGCACTCGGAGCAACGTATAAGGGCAGAAGAGTAGGAGCAACAGGGGCAGATATAACATGCTTTAACTTCTCTTCTCATCTTAAAAAAGATGTCTGTAATGGTGGTATGCTTGTTTCAAACTCACAAGAGATAATAGAACGTGCAAAACTTCTTAGCTCACACGCTATGAGCAGAGATGAGGATTCATTAGAGTACATTTATGATGTTACAGATATAGGATTTGATTACTCTATGAGCCAACTTGATGCCGCTTATATAAGAGCAAAAGTTCAAGAGCAAGATGAGAATCTCAAAAGAGTCAATCAGATAGCTCAAATGTACAATAAAGCCCTTGATGGAGTATCTCATATCTCTATACCAAAAGTTATAAATGAAGAGCATCCATACTCTCTTTACATCATTAAAGTTGATAAAAACAGAGACTCTTTTGCCCTAGAGTTAAAAAAACATGGGGTTGAGGTTGGTCTGCACTATATTCCCCTTCATTTTTTATCTTACTACAAACATAAGTACTCTTTAAAAGTCAATAATTTTCCAGTAGCACTTACAACGTATCAGCAAGTAATGTCTCTGCCTATATATGCAAGTATGGATGATAAAGAGGTTAAATACGTTATAGATAAAGTAAAAGCTGTTGCTCTAACAAGAGTATAAATTTTTGCGTAAAAAAATAGTCTTTTGGGTTGAAGAGTACTTCTACAACCCGAGTTTCATTCAAAAAATCATCTCTCTTTTTCTGTTTCCCCTTAGCTGGATTTACTGTTTTTATATGTATGTCAGATATAAGAGCAAACGTGCAGAAGATTTTAATATAGATATAGTAAGTGTAGGAAATTTAAGTGTTGGCGGAAGTGGAAAAACACCGCTTGTTACGGCTCTTGCATCAAGATATGAGAGTGTAGCTATTGTACTTAGAGGTTATGGACGCAACAGTAGAGGATTGTATGTTGTAAGCGATGGGGTTAAAATATTGTGTGATGTGGATATTAGCGGAGATGAAGCTATGATATACGCGCATAAAGTTTCTAAAGCAATTGTTATAGTTAGTGAGGATAGAAAAAAAGGTATTTTAAAAGCTAAAGAGATGGGCGCAAAAATAGTTTTTTTAGATGATGCCTACTCAAAACACGACATAAAAAAACTAGATATTCTCATAGATGTTGAGAGTAAAAACTTAGCTTGTTTACCATCTGGACCCTTTAGAGAGAGGCTTTGGAGTGAAAAAGAAGCTATCATAATAAAAGAGGGTACGCATTTTAAAAGAGTAGTTGAACTTAAAAATAAAAGTGATAAAATGTCGCTTTTAACTGCCATAGCAAGACCGCAGAGGCTTGATAAGTATCTGAGCGAAGTTGTTAGTAAAAACTACTTTGAGGATCATCACTCATTTGAAAAAGATGAGGTTTTAGAGATTTTAAAGCGAGATGGCTCAGAGACTCTTTTAGTTACTTACAAAGATTTTGTCAAGTTAGAGCAGTTTGATTTACCACTGTCTCTGCTTGATTTACATGTAGAAGTGGATGAGTATATTTTTAAAATTATAGATAATTACAGGGAAAAATAAGTGCAAAAAAAGATTGAAACAGTACAGACGCTTCTTGAAGCGTTACCATTTATAAAAGAGTTTAGAGGCAAAACAGTAGTTATAAAATATGGTGGTTCAGCTCAAGAGACACCTCAGTTAAAAGAGAAGTTTGCAGAGGATATTTTGCTTATGTATCTAGTTGGAATCAAGCCCGTTATAGTTCATGGCGGTGGACGACAGATAAATGAGATGCTTGATGCGCTAAAGATTGAGAGCAAGTTTATAGAGGGGCAGAGAGTTACATCTAAAGAGGTAATGAGAATCGTTGAGATGGTTTTAAGTGGAGAGATAAACAAAGAGATAGTCTCTCTACTAAACTCTCATGGCGCAAAAGCGATAGGTATCAGTGGAAAAGACGCTCATTTTATATCTGCAAAAGCAAAAGATTTCTCAAGATGGGGACTAACTGGAAATATTACAGACGTAAAAGCTGATGTTATCTCAAATCTTATAGCTGAAAAATTTATTCCAGTTATCGCTCCAATCGCTGCTGGAGGCGAGATGGGTCACCCTGGATTTAATATAAATGCAGATTTGTGTGCTTCGTATGTTGCAAAAGCGATTGGGGCACATAAAATTATCTTCCTAACAGATACAGCAGGTGTTTTAAACAACAGCAAAGAGCTATTTAGTACGCTTACAAAAGCAGAAGTTGAGGCTCTAAAAGCAGATGGAACAATTCATGGCGGAATGGTGCCAAAAGTGGATGCTTGTCTTGAAGCAATAGAAGGTGGAGTTGCTAAAGCGCATATCATTGATGGAAGGATAGAGCACTCAATGCTACTAGAACTCTTCACATCAGCTGGAGTTGGAACTCAGATAACTATCTAAAGTTTGGCTCTTGCCATCTTATAAAAGAGTTTCTCGCTTGAGAGCTCTTGTGGTATTTTTTTTGAGTCTAAAATCTCTTCACATAGCAGTTTCGCAAGCAGTGGAGCTACTACAAAACCCCTTGAGCCAAGAGCATTTATGATATATAGATTTGGAAAGTATGTAAGTAACTCTGGCGGAATTTTTGTTCCATTTTTTATAGATGGATATTTTTTTATGCTTTCATCATAATCTATAACTTTGCCAATTACTGGAAAGTAACTCTTAATTGTCGCTCTTGCACCTCTGTATATTTTACTTACTTCTATATTTTCCAATTCAATTAACTCACGTGCTTCTCTCAACAACTCTTCAACTTGCCCTTGTTCGCTGTTTACATAAAAAGCGCATTTATCACATGAGGTCAAACACTCCATCTCAGTTGCGTCATGTCTCTCTTTTGTCGCACCGATAGAGATAGTAGAATCATTTTTATTTGTCGATACAGAGATAGATTTATGTATGTTAAAAGGCACTTTTGTTGTTGTTTTGACATCTATTTTAACTCCAAAAATTGGTGCTATTTTTATATAAGGAGTCGATACTATGGGCTTTATAACGCCTTGAGCTAGAATTACGTTTTTTGCCATAAAGCCATCAAAGATATAAGACCCATTTTCGTATTTTAACTCATCTACACCATAATAATAAAAATCACACTTCTCTATGAGCTTTTTACATACATTGTACGGGTTTAAAATCGCTGCATTTTCGTAAAAATATCCATCAATATTGGCAAAATTTTGTGAAATATCTTTTAACTCTTTTGTGTTTATATAGCGGTTTTTTATGTTGTTTGTTTTGAGTTTTGTAGTGCCAAAATTGTCATTTGCAACTCTTAGCACACCATTTTTTACTATCTCACTTGGAGCCATTTTTTCATAAAAATCCAAAGAGTACTCTAGCGCGCTATTTATAAAACTGTTGTAACTGTTTTGTACTCCAGCAAGAGGCGATAAAAAGGCTCCAGCCGCGCCACTTCCGCCACTAGCAACGCCTTCTTTGTCTGCAACTGCAACACTAAATCCTCTTTTTTGAAGATAAGATGCGCTATTGCATCCAGCACTCCCTGCACCGATAATTAAAAAGTCATATATTTTCATTTGAGAATTATAGAAAAATATGACTTAATGTCAGGAGTTAAGAGATTGTTAGAATAGTGATGTTATAATCGCAAAAATATTATTAAACAGGGTATAAAATGTACGGATTATTTGAAGACGAAGATGATATATTTATGGGCTCTCCAAAGAGTAAACTTATGGATGTTGTATTTAATGCGAACAATGACGTTGTAAGATATGAGCTAGAAAAATTCATCGATAGAGCAGCTGCTATGGAGATGATGATGAGATCAAAATGTGCTGATAAATTTAGCGATAATGGCGATGAAATAGAAAAAGAGATTAAATCTTATATCTTGAATAATAGAGATGAAGTTGATAGTTTTGCTAAGAATTTATATATTGAAATGATGGGCGCAATTTTATCACAAAGTGAATAGTTGAAAAATCTACTCCTTATCTTTACTCTTTTAGCATTAAGTTACACTTTTTCATCTGCTTCTGAGTATAGAGAAAAGAGAGAAATTTTGCTAAAAAAAGATGAGCAAAAGAATATTTTTGTAAAATACGCTGATAAAAAAAAGCTTCTCTCATTTAGATGGACTCTTTACACTGATGGAGCACTTGTTCTATTTAAAAGTTATGACAAAATTGTTGGACAAAATATACTTCATTTAAAAAACAAAAGCCATAGTTTTCGAGTAGAACTAATGCCAAAAGGTACTAGATTTGCAGATGGAGCTTATATGTTAGTAAAATTTAAAGAGTTCAAGGAGGCTTCAAATGAGGTTCTCTTTGAGATACTTTTATTTGATGATAAAAAATATATAGAGTTAGAAGAGTTAAAAAAATAGCTAAAGAGAGAGTGATGCAAAGAGTTGAGAGCGAAATTAATAGGATTGTCAAAGAGATTGATTATGATGAAGTAACACGTCTTTTTGAAATGCTTCAGGGCGGAAAGAGACTTAGAGCAAAACTGATTTTAAAAATAGCCCCAACTTGTGAAACTGCTCCTCTTCTTGGTGCTATTGTTGAACTCATTCACGCTGCTAGTCTTTTGCATGATGATGTGATAGATGAGGCTACACTTAGACGTGGAGTTGCTTCTGTAAACGCAACAGATGGGAGCAAAACAGCGGTAATGCTTGGCGATATACTCTACTCAAAAGCTTTTAGTGAATTGGTAGCATTTGATAAAGAGATTGCTAAAGTTATCTCATCTTCTGTTACAGCACTCAGCAAAGGCGAGATGATGGATGTTAAGATGGCTTCTGCTTTTAATAGCGATGAAGAGAAGTATCTTGAGATGCTATATCTTAAAACTGCCACTTTGATAGAAGCATGTGCCCATGGGGCAGCTCTTCTTGCAAAAAAAGACCCACACTTACATGCTCTTTATGGAAAAAATCTAGGACTCTCTTTTCAAATTATTGATGATATTTTAGATATAACTTCAGATAAAGCTACTCTTGGCAAACCAGCGATGAATGATTTTGTCGAGGGAAAATGTACTCTGCCATATATCTATCTTTATCAACTCTTAGGCGAAGAAGATAGAGAAAAACTCAGTTCTTTACACGCAAAGGCACTTAGCGAAGATGAATCACTCTGGATTAGAGATATGATGGCACAACATAAAACGGTAGAAAAGTCATTTGCTCTTGCTCAAAAGCTCTCAAATGAGGCTATGAGTGCTATAAAAGATGACGCAGGATTGATAGAAATTTTACAAACCATGATAAAAAGAAGTTACTGATGCACTATTTAAACATAAGTTTTTCACATAAAAATTCAACTCTTGATGTTAGAGAAAAGCTCTCATACAAAGATGACAACGCTACAAGAGGATGTCTTACAAAGCTTAACTCTGGCGAAGCTATAAATGAATCTATATTGATTTCTACATGTAACAGAATGGAAGTGTTTTGTAGCTGTAGTGATATTTCAGAAGCTACAAAACATATATTTGAGATGTTGGCGGCAAGGTCTGGAGTCTCTATCGATGAGTTAGAGGGCAGAGCAGATATATTTGATGACAGCAGTGCAATTCATCATATCTTTAGTGTTGCATCTTCCCTAGATTCTATGGTTGTTGGAGAGACACAAATTGCAGGTCAGTTAAGAGATGCTTTTAGATTTTCATACGATAATGGATTTTGCTCTCAAAAATTGGCTCGTGCTATGCATCACGCTTTTAAGTGTGCTGCAAAGGTAAGAAATGCAACAGATATTTCATCAAAACCAGTATCAATCGCAAGTGTTGCAGTTGCAAAATTAAAATCAGTTCTTGATAGCGTTGAAGGCAAAAAAGCCCTAGTTATCGGTGTTGGAGAGATGTCTGAGATAACAGCAAAGCATCTTTTATCAAGTGGCGCAGATGTTTATATCATAAATAGAACAAAACAAAAAGCTGAGAAATTAGCAGCACAATGCGGTGCAAAAGTTTTAGATATGCAAGATTTACAAAAGGCTGTAAATGAGTTTGAGATACTATTTACTGCTACGTCCTCACCTGAACCTATCATTACAGATGAGATAATAAAGCCTTGTGATTTTGAGCGCTACTGGTTTGATATGGCGCTTCCTCGTGATATAAACTACCATAAGGGCGATAGAATCAATCTGTATGTAATAGATGATTTAAAGAATATAGTAGACGAAAATATGGGATTACGTGAGGATAGTGCAAGAAAGGCTCATGGTATCATAGGAAGAAGTACTGTTGAGTTTTTTGAGTGGTTAAATACGTTAAATATTGAACCAATGATAAAAGAGATTTATCAAAAAGCATTTGAAGCAGCACGTATTGAGAGTGATAGAGCTATAAAAAAAGGGTTTATTCCAAAAGAGTATGAAGAACAAGCTTACAAAATGACGCAACAAGCTTTAAAGAGGTTTTTACATCAGATGAGTTCTAAGATGAGAAGTGTCTCTGAAGAGTCAAAAGCAGATATGTTAACAAGCGCAGTTCAGTTTTTAATAGAAAAAGATAGAAGTGATATGCCAGACAAATATAAGTGCGAACACGCATTAAACATTATAGAAGGAAGATAAGTGAGAAGAAGTAGAGCGTTTATTCCAACTGCAAAAGAAGCGCCATCTGATGCAACATTACCAAGCCATCAGTTTTTAGTAAGAGGTGGTTTTATAAACCAGCAAGGTGCTGGACTTTACAACTTTTTGCCACTTGGAAAGATAGTGTTAGAGAAAATTAGAGCTGTTGTAAAAGAGGAACTTGATTTTGCAGGATGCTGTGAAGTACAACTTAGTTTTGTAACTCCTATTAGTTTGTGGGAGAGAAGTGGTAGAGCTGATGCTATGGGCAAAGAGATGTTAAGAATAAATGACAGACATCAAAATGAGTTTGTACTTAGCCCTACAAATGAAGAAGCTATGGTCGAACTTGTAAAAAATAGAGTAACAAGTTATAAAGATTTACCACTAAATTTATACCAAATCAACACAAAGTTTCGTGATGAAGCAAGACCTAGATATGGGCTTTTGCGTGGTAGAGAATTTTTGATGAAAGATGGTTACTCTTTTCACTCAAGTAAAGAAGATATGGTTCGTGAGTTTGACCTCATGGAAAGTACTTATAAAAAAATCTTTACAAGACTTGGGCTTGATTTTAGAGTAGTCGCAGCTGATAGCGGCGCGATAGGTGGAGATGGAAGTAAAGAGTTCCATGTTTTAGCAGATAGCGGAGAAGATACACTTATAGTCTGCGAAGCTTGTAATTATGGTGCAAACATTGAGACTATTGATGAGTTTAAAGATAAGATAGATGAACTAAACGAAAAGAGTTATGAAGAGCTAAAAGAGCAAAAAATAGATCAAAAGTGTTCTTGCGGAGCAAATCTTTACTTTAAAAAAGGTATAGAAGTTGGACATATTTTCCAACTTGGGACTAAATACTCAGCTGCATTAGAAGCAAACTTTAGTGATGAAAATGGAAGAAGCAAACCTTTTGAGATGGCAACTTTTGGCATCGGTGTTAGTAGACTCGTAGCTGCAATTATAGAACAAAACCATGATGAGAGTGGCTGTATCTGGACTAAAGAGAGTGCCCCATATATCGTAAATATTATGGTCTCAAATGTAAAAGATGAGGCTCAAATGAGTTTAGGCGAAGAGCTTTATGTAAAACTTAGAGCGGCAAAAGTAGATGTAATTTTTGATGATACAAAAGAGAGATTTGGTTTTAAGATGAAAGATGCTGAGCTTATAGGCTTTCCTTACACTATTATTATCGGTAAAGAGCTTGAGAGCGGATTAGTTCAAATATTTGATAGAAAAACAAAAGAGAGTTTTTCAATCGATGTAAGTAGTGCTTATGAGAAAATAATGGAGTTAATTAAGTAATGATTTACTTCTTAATATATCTCTTTTTAGAAGTCCTTGTCTCTGTAAATATTGCCTCAGCAATAGGAGGTTTATGGACTTTTTTTGAGATACTATTTAGTGCTTTTTTAGGTATAACGATACTTATGAATTTTCGCTCTACATTTAGAGAAAATGTTATGGCAGTTTCATATAAATGTATAGATTTACAAGAGTTTCAACGCCTTAGTCTCTTTAGTATCTTTGGAGCAATTTTACTTATTATTCCAGGGTTTTTAACAGATATTTTAGGTGTTTTATTACAGTTTAGCGTACTTACAACTATGCTTGTTAATCGTTATAATGTAAAATCAAAGTGCAAAACAAATTATAAAAATTACAATAAAGAAAAGGATATTGATGTCATTGATGTTGAAATTATTAGCGATAACACTAGTACTAAGTAGTCTCTTGCGAGCAGAACCTACAGGTAAAGATGTAGAGAGTTTTTTAAAAAAGATGTTTGCAGCAAATCAAAATATAAAATCACTTAATGTTAAAGTTACAAATGTAACTGAAGTTCAAGGACATGATGACTGGTATGCATACTATGTTGAATTGGATGCTTTACTTGTAAAAGATAAACGTCAAGTTGTTCAAAAAATGGTTTGGTTTTCAGATGGAAAAGTAATCACAAAAGAGATTTTTGATATAGAAAAAATCAGAGATATGAATGAGTTGGTCTCTTTACCTTTTGAAGAGAAAAATTATAAAAAAGAGAATTTGATATATGGAAATGCAAATGCAAAACATAAAGTGGCAATCTTCTCAGATCCACTCTGTCCATTTTGTAAAACATTTGTTCCAGAAGCGCTTGAGTACATGAAAAGTAGACCAAATGAGTTTGCAGTTTACTACTACCATTTTCCACTTGAGTCACTTCATCCAGCTGCTGTAGAGCTTGTAAAAGCTGCTGTTGCACTTGAACTTCAAGGCAAAAAAGATGTTGTACTAAATCTATATAAAATAAACATAGATCCAAAAGAGAGATCAAATGATAAGATATTAGCAGAGTTTAACAAAGTAATGGGCTCAAATATAAAAATGTTTGACCTTATCTCAAAAGAGGTTGGCGAACATCTTAAGAGTGATTTGGCAATAGCAGACTCAATGATGGTAAATGGAACTCCAACAATGTTCTTTGATGGTGTTTTAGATAGAACAAAAATGAAATATAAAGAGGTAAAATAGATGAAAAAATTAGTAATAGCAACAAGGGGATCGCAATTAGCACTTTGGCAGTCAAATCATATAAAAGCTATTTTAGAAGAGCAAAATCCAGGTCTTGAAGTTGAACTAAATGTAATAATTACGACAGGAGACCGTATCCAAGATAAGGCACTCTCTAAGATAGGCGGAAAAGGACTGTTTTTAAAAGAGCTTGAAGAGGCTATGCTTCAAGGGGAGGCTCAAATAGCAGTTCACTCACTAAAAGATGTCCCAACAGTTATGCCTGATGGACTTCTTCTAGCAGCAATTACAGAGAGAGAAGATTCAAGAGATGCACTTTTATCAGAAAATTATGCAAATATTGAAGCGCTTCCAAATGGCGCAGTTGTAGGTACATCGTCTCTTCGCCGCCGTATGCAGATACAAAAACTTCGCCCAGATTTAATTATAAAAGATTTAAGAGGCAATGTTGATACAAGAATAAGAAAACTAAAAGAGGGTGAGTTTGACGCTATTATCTTGGCTGCAGCTGGAATAAACAGACTCTCACTGCTTGACGCTGTAAAACATGTATATCCTATTTCGCTCGAAGAGATGATTCCATCTATGGGGCAGGGCGCATTAGGAATAGAAGCCGTAAATGACGCTGAAGTTTTAAAAATAGTAGCAAGACTAGAAGATGAGTACAGCAGAATTGAGACAACGATAGAGAGATCTTTTGTTGATGAGCTAGAGGGCGGCTGTCAAGTTCCAATAGGAGTAAATGCTTCTGTTTTAGACGATGGAACTATTAGTATAAAAGCTATTCTAGGGCTTCCAGATGGAACAGAAATGCTCAGTGATTCAAAAATTACATCTAAAAAAGATTATGAAAATATCGGTAGAGAGATTGCCGCTGAGTTTATCCAAAAAGGTGCTAAAGAGCTTTTAATGCGCGCTGAAGCGATGATGGAAAATAAGTAATAATGCAAAAAACCATTGAGTTATTAAAGAGTAAGGGTGAACTAAGAGTAATTGATATTGAGCTTGATATATATCTTGAAATTCCACATTTAGCATATGCAGAAGTTAAGAAAAAAGATGGTGGAATGGCTATTCTTTTTACAAATGTGATTGATAGAAAAAGTGGTAAAAAGTTTGATGAAGAAATTTTGATGAATGTTTTTGGTTCATATAAGCGTTGTGAGCTTCTCTTTGGCAGAACTATAGAGTCTGTTGCTGATGAGATAACAAAGCTTCTTCATATGAAACCTCCAAGTGGTTTTTTAAATAAAATTTCAATGGCGAGTGAACTATTTTCCCTTAAAAATATATTTCCAAAAAAACTCTCTAAAGAGGGTGAATGTCAAAAGATAAAATATCTAGATGATGCGATAGACCTTTATAAAATCCCAGTTTTAACTACATGGGAACAAGATGGTGGTCCTTTTATAACAATGGGACAAACTTATACTCAAAGTCTTGATGGAGAGATGGTAAATCTTGGTATGTATAGACTTCAAGTATATGATAAAAATCATCTAGGAATGCACTGGCAGATTCATAAAGACTCTTCACACTTTTTTGATCAGTACCAAAAAGCTGGTAAAAAAATGCCTGTAACCATTGCTATTGGTGGTGATCCGCTCTATACTTGGTGTGCAACTGCTCCACTGCCTTATGGTGTAAATGAGTTACTTATGTATGGACTTATAAAAAAAGAGAGTGCAAAACTTGTAAAATCTTTAACAAATCCACTCTATATCCCACATGATGTTGACTACGTTATAGAGGGTTGGGTAGATACAAATGAGATGAAAATAGAGGGTCCTTTTGGCGATCATACTGGGTATTACACTTTAGAAGAACCATATCCAGTCTTAGAAGTCAGTGCAATTACTACAAATAAAAAGCCTACATATTTGGCTACAGTTGTAGGAAAGCCACCTCTTGAAGACAAGTATATGGGTTGGGCTACTGGAAAGATATTTTTTCCTCTGTTAAAAACAACAGCTCCTGATTTACTTGATTATCATATGCCAGAGAATGGTGGTTTTCATAACTTAATACTTGCAAAAATGCAACCTCATTACAAAGGACATGCAAAACAGTTTATGCACGCTTTTTGGGGTGCTGGGCAGATGAGTTTTGTTAAACATGCAATTTTTTTAGATGAAAAAGCTCCAAAATTAGATAGCTATGAAGTGATAAGTGCATATATTTTAGATAGGTTTACTCCAAAATCTCTCTTTATTTCAGAGGGCATTTTAGATGCACTTGATCACTCGTCTGATGAAGCACTAGTAGGTGGAAAGCTAGGTATTGATGCAACATCGGCTAATAAAGTAGAAGCTCCAATGCTTTTAGGCGACGAAGAGCTTTTAGTTAAAGTTAAAGAACTTATACCAGATACTATAAATTTACATCAGTTTATGAGAAGAACAAAAAATCCAATCACTGTTATATCTGTTGACAAAACAAAAAATGTAAAAAATTATTTTGAGGCACTTATACCTTTGAGTATGCATTTAAGAGTTGTAGTTTTTGTAGATGCTCATAAAAATGATATATTTAACTCTTATATGCTTGTGTGGAGAGTTACAAATAATATGGACGCACTTAGAGACATATACATCTCTGGATTAATGGTTGCAATTGATGGGACAAATAAAAATGCTTTAGATGGTTTTGAGCGAAGATGGCCTGATGATGTTGACTGTACACAGAGTGTTGTGGAGTCTCTTAAACTCAAGGGTGTGTGGGATTTAAGTGAAAAATTGTATGAAAAGTTTCAATTATCGTGATTTATTGTCTTTTGCCTTCTCTATAAGGTTCATATAATAAATTGTAATGTAATATAAGCAATTATTATAGGGGTTTAGCATATGAATAAGTTTTTAATTTCTGTTTTGTCTATATCAATTTTCACGTCAATTGCTCTTGACGCCGCTGTTTACAAAGGCCAAAGAGAGTTTGTAAAAAAGTGCGTAAAGTGTCATAAATCTGGACAAGTTTTTGTCTCAACAAAGAAAAAAAGAGAGTGGAATGTTTTCATGAAAAACAAGGGTGAGAAGTTGGCAGAAGTTCATATGCAAAGCAAAAATGAAGATGCTGAAGATTCACATGAGTATTTTGAAAGCAGAGGTTTTACTAAAAATTCAAAACACTTAAAAGACTTTTTATTTGAATACGCTGCTGATAGTGGAAATGTTCCTGCTTGTAATTAAACTAAACTACTATATTTATTAAGATAGATATTTTCTATCTTAACGCCTCTTCTCTATTTTGTAAAATCACTTAATTTAGCTAAAATACCGAACTTTTTAATATTGGAGAAATTATGGACAAAATGTGGTCAGGTCGTTTTTCTGCAAGTGCTTCAAGCCTTTTGGATCAGTTTAACGCATCTATAATGTTTGATAGAAAACTTTATCGTGAAGATATTGAAGGCTCTTTAGCACACGCTACAATGCTAACAAAACAGGGCATATTAACAGCAGATGAATTATCTCAAATAAGTAAAGGACTCTCACAAGTAAAAGATGAGATAGAATCTGGAGTATTTGAGTGGAAGATATCTGATGAAGATCTTCACATGGGGATTGAGAAGCGTCTTACTGCCATTATCGGTGATGCTGGAAAAAAACTTCATACTGCAAGAAGCAGAAATGATCAAGTAGCAGTAGATTTTCGCCGCTATGTTCTTCGTAAAAATCTAGAGATAGTTGAAGCTCTTAAACTTCTCATGAGTGAGATTTTAGAGATAGCATCAAAACATACCCAGACTCTTTTACCAGGTATGACGCATCTTCAACATGCACAGCCAATAAACTTTGCTTTTCATCTAGGTGCATATCTTTCAATGTTCAAGCGTGATATAGAGAGATTTGAGAGCTCATATGTAAGAAATAATATATCTCCGCTTGGATGCGCAGCTCTTGCTGGAACTCCACACAAGATAGATAGAGATATGACAGCAGAGCTTTTAGGCTTTGAGAGTGCAAGTATAAACTGTTTAGACACCGTAAGTGATAGAGATTTTGCACTGGAAATTTTATTTAATATCTCAACTATGATGATGCATATATCTCGTCTTAGTGAAGAGCTTGTTATGTGGTCTAGTTATGAGTTTAGATTTGTTGAGCTTAGCGATGAGTACTCAACAGGCTCATCAATTATGCCACAAAAGAAAAACCCAGATGTACCAGAGCTTCTTCGTGGTAAAACAGGTAGAGTTTATGGCTCTTTAATGGGTCTTTTAACTGTTATGAAAGGGCTTCCTTTGGCGTATAACAAAGATACTCAAGAAGACAAAGAGGGTGTTTTTGATGCTGTAGAAACTGCTGAAATCTCATTAGAGATTTTAAAAGAAGCTATGAAAACTATGCAGATTAAGCCACAAAATATGAAAAGTGCTTGTAAAATAGGACATTTAAGCGCTACTGATTTGGCTGATTATCTAGTTCAAAAATGTGATATTCCTTTTAGAGAAGCACATTTTATTACAGGAAAAGCAGTTGCTAAGAGCGAAGAGCTGAAAATTGATTTAAGTGATATAGAGTTTAAGTATCTTAAAGAGATTGATGAGAGAATAAGTGAAGATGTTTTAGCGTTTTTATCTATAGAAAATTCTATGAATGCTAGAACTTCAGCTGGTGGAACTTCTACTCAAAGAACTAAAGAGCAACTAGAATATTTTAAAAATTTCTTAATAGGATAATAGATGAAAGTTAGCGTATCACACTTAAATGAGATGAAATTTGAGGCAAAAACTGAGAAGGGCAGTTTTATTATTAACTGTCCAGAGATAAGTCCAATAGAGTATTTTTTATCAGGTATTATCTCGTGTAGTGCTACTGATATTGTTTTATTGCCAAAAAACCAAGGCAAAACAGTTTCAAATTTAGTAATAGATGGTGAAGCTATCAGAAATGATGATTTTCCAAAAAAATTTAATACTCTTCATCTTGATTATAGTTTTGATTCTGATGCTGATGACACTTCGGCCGCTCGTTATGTTATGGCGTCATTAGAGACTTACTGCTCAACTATTAACACGATAAGAGATAGCGTTATTATCTCTTACTCAATTACACATAACGGCGTAAAGATAAGAGAAAACGAGAAGATGATATCTGGCGGTGGAAGCAAGATAGATATGGGCACTATAGAGAGTTGCCCATCATAAATAGCTAAATCATACTTTTTGGATTTGCATCGCTTAGATGTGACCAAGCGAGTTTTGCTCCTCCAAGAAGATGGAAGTGAAGATGTTTAACCTCTTGAGCTCCATCTTCTCCTACGTTTGTTATAACTCTATAGCCACTTTTGTCAACGCCAACTTCTTTAGCAACATCTTGTATGAATGTAGTCATTTTTTTCATAGTATCAGGAGTTACTTCATTAAAACTCTCAACATGTATTTTTGGTATTGCCAATATGTGAACAGGAGCTTTTGGATTTATATCGTGAAAAGCTATAAAATCTCTGTTTTCTAAGACTATATTTGATGGAATTTCATTATTTATTATTTTGCAAAATATACACATTTTAGCCCTTTTTTTTATTTATTGTAACACACAAATTGACAAATGAAGCTATATATAAATTATATTTGACTATAATCCATTTTAAAATTTAAGAGGTTTTTCCTCCAATATGGGTGAATTGATTGAAACATTGGTATGATGCAATAAAAGAGGCACAAAGTGTCGAAAAAATTGAAGAAATCCGAATATCTCTATTTGGTAAAAAAGGGGTTTTAGCAGCAGAGTTTGCTAAGATGAAAGAGGCATCGGATGAAGAGAAATCAAAAATTGCACAAGAGTTAAATATAAATAAAAATGCTTTAATGAACGAGCTTGTGCAGAGAAAAATAGTTCTTCAAACTTTAGAACTTCAAGAACATATGAAGGCTGATGCGATAGATGTAAGTATGTTTAGCTCATCTTCAGAATCAGGAGCGCTTCATCCAGTTATGGAGACGATGGACAGAATTGTAGAGTACTTCTCCTCTATGAATTTTGCGGTTAAAACTGGCACAATGGTTGAAGATGATTTTAATAATTTTGAGGCATTAAACTTACCAAAGTATCATCCAGCTCGCGATATGCAAGATACATTCTATTTTAAAGATGAGATGCTTCTTCGTACTCACACTTCTCCTGTACAGATAAGAACTATGATGAGCAATAAACCGCCGATTCGTATGATAGCTCCAGGTGCTGTTTTTAGAAGAGATTATGATATTACGCATACTCCTATGTTCCATCAGGTTGAGGGGTTATTGGTAGACAAAGAGGGCACTGTATCTTTTGCAAATTTAAAGTTTATTTTAGAAGATTTTTTAAAATATATGTTTGGTGATGTGGAAGTTCGTTTCCGTCCTAGTTTTTTTCCTTTTACAGAACCTTCTGCTGAAGTTGATATCTCGTGCGTTTTTTGTAAAGGAAGTGGTTGTAGAGTTTGCTCTAGAACAGGTTGGCTTGAAGTTTTGGGCTGTGGTATAGTTGACCCAAATGTTTTTGAAGCTGTAAAGTATCAAAATGTTAGTGGATATGCTTTTGGCCTTGGAGTTGAACGATTTGCGATGCTTATTCATCAGATAGGAGACCTTCGTTCACTTTTCGAGGGAGACATAAAGTTGCTGGAGCAGTTTAGATGATAGTTACAAGAAGTTGGTTAAATGAGTGGATAGATATAAGTTCAATATCCACGGATAAATTACTAAAGACATTAAACTCTATTGGCTTGGAAGTAGATAGTATTGTCACATATAAAGTGCCAGAAAAAATTGTATTTGGAAGAGTCTTAGAGTGTAAAAAGCACCCAGATGCAGATAAACTAAATATCTGTAAAGTAGATATTGGATCAAGTACACGCCAGATTGTTTGTGGCGCTTCAAATGTAAGGGCTGGTCTTGATGTAGTAGTTGCAACTATTGGAGCAGTTATGCCAGATGGTACGCTTATTAAACCAGTGACACTTCGTGGTATAGAGTCTGAAGGGATGATTTGTTCTGCAAGGGAGATAGGTCTTGGCGATGTTAGTGAAGGAATTATTGAACTCGATAGTAGTATTGGAAAATATGAAATAGGTCAAGAGGTCTCACAAAACGCTATATTTAGAGATGATGTTATAGAGATTGAGCTCACTGCAAATAGAGGCGATTGTTTAAGTATTAGAGGAGTAGCAAGAGATTTAAGTGCGGCTTTTGACAAACCACTTAGAGAGAGAAAAGTTCAAGAAGATGAAGATAAAAGAGTCGGAATAGGGCGTATTTTATCACTCTCTCATGAAAATAATTTAGATGTAAATATCAGATATAAAGCTGTTGACTTTAAAAATCTCACACTCCCTTTTATAGTAAAACTTAGATTGTCTCAAGTAGATGACAAAAAAGAGTCTGACGTTGAGTCATTGATGCTTTATGCAACGCATAGCAGCGGAGTTATACTAAGAGCGTATGATTATGCTCTTTTTTGTGTAAAAGATGAACCAATTGCAAAAATATCTCTAAGCAAAGACAAGAATGGTTTTGCTTCTATTATGTCAAAAGATAAAAAAGTTTCAGTAGTTGGAGTTATGCAAGAGGAGTCCTTTAAAGTTGCTCATAGCAATGGCGTAGTCCTGATTGAGGCAACTTATATTCCACCAGATATTATTTCTAAAAAAATGCAAGAGAATAAAATTCCTACAGGGCTTAGTTACTACAGAGCATCAAGAGGAAGTGAACCAGACTTAAATCAAGGTTTAGATTATTGTATCAGTGTTATTGAGACCAACTCAGAATCATCTGTTTATGGTGGTACTATTGAAATTGATGAATCACATGAGGATAAAATTATTAGTCTTAGTAAAAAAGAGATTGATGAGATAATCGGTGCAAATATTGATAAAGTTAAGATTACAAAAATACTTAAAAATCTAGGTTTTGATACAACAAAATCTTCTGCTGATAGTTTTGTTATTTTAGTACCAAGATTTAGACATGATATAGTAAATAAGCAAGATATTGTAGAAGAGATTGTTCGCCTTGTTGGAATCGATAATATCCCCTCAAAACCATTTACATTTACTGAAGCAAATAGCTTTAATGATGACTATTTTAATTATAAAAAAAGAGTGACATATAGACATAAAGCTGCATTTAGCGGTTTTTTTGAATCTGTTCATTTTGTTTTTGATGAAAAAAAGATTTTACAAGAGTACGGATTTGAGACTATTGTTGAAAATAAAGAGTTGCTAAATCCTATTGTAAATACGTTAGATACGCTTAGAACTACACTTCTTTGTGGGCTACTTAGAGCAGCATCAAATAATAGTAAAAATGGATATGCTTCTGTTAAACTTTTTGAAGTTGGTTCTGTTTTTAACTCTCAAAGAGAAGAGTCTTTAAAGATGGCATTTATATTTTGTGGAGATAAAGAGGCTGAGAGTTTGTCAAATTCTGGAAAACCTTCAAAAGTTGATTTTGCACTTTTTGCACAAAAAATTTCTAATGTTATTGGAGAGTTTGAGCTTCGCGAATATAAAACTAAACATACCCTCTCTCATCCATACCAATGCGCTGAAATATTTGTTGCCAATGAAAGTGTAGGGGAGATTTTCCGTCTTCATCCAAATGTACAAGAGAGTTATGATTTGGATATTACTTACATGTGTGAGTTAGATTTTAACAAGCTCCCATGTGAGTTAAAAACAGCAAAGCAATCTTCTAAATATCAAGCTTCTTTTAGAGATTTAAGCATTGTTATGCCTAAAGATATGGCGTATGAAAAAGTAAAAAATATAATTAATGCATCTGCAACAAAAGAGCTTATTCGCTTTTATATTGTTGATAAATATAGCGATGAATCGCTTGGTGAAAATATGAGTCTCTCTATCCGTTTTGTGCTTCAATCATTTGATAAAACATTAGAAGAAGAAGAGATTACAAATACAATGAGCACCATTTTAGAAGCATTAAAAACTGATCTTGGAATTACAATTAGATGAATAGCGTAAAAGTTAATAAGGCGGAGTCGTTTTCTTTTAAAACCAGCCAGATAGCACCAGATAAATCTATATCACACAGATGCGCTATGTTTGCTATGTTAGCAGATGGAACAAGCGAGATAACAAACTTTTTAAGAGCTGAAGATACGATGAACTCTTTGCAAATTGTAAAAAATTTAGGCGCGATGATTGAAGATGATGGAAACATAATCAAGATAAGTTCTGATGGTATAAAAGAGAGTAGTGAAGTTTTAGACTGTGGAAATTCTGGAACAGGTATGAGGCTATTTTGTGGTCTTTTAAGCTCTGCTGATGGTCATTTTGTATTAAGTGGCGATGAGTATCTTCGCCGTCGCCCAATGAAGAGAGTTACGGCTCCACTTCGTGATATTGGAGCAAAACTTGATGGCAGAAATAACGGAGATTTAGCACCACTGAGCATTAGAGGTGCATCACTCACTGCATTTAATTACGAAAGTAAAATAGCATCTGCACAAGTTAAAAGCGCGATGATATTAGCTGCTCTTAGAGCTGATGGAGAGTGTAGTTACTCGGAGCCAGAACTAAGCCGTGACCATACAGAGAGAATGTTAAAAGGCATGGGCGCAGAGATTGAAGTGAATGGTTTAGTGACTAAGATAAAACCTATGAAGAAACTTCTCTCGCCATTGAAAATTCGAGTTCCTTCCGATCCTTCAAGTGCATTTTTCTTTGCAGTTGCTGCTGCTATTACTCCTGATTCTGATGTTGCGCTCGAGGGTGTAACTCTAAATCCAACCCGTATAGAGGCATTTAAAGCGTTAGAAAGAATGGGTGCAGATATAAGATATGAGACAACAGAAAATAAGTACGAACCAATAGGAAATATATATGTCAAGTATGCACCCTTAAAAGCAATAATAGTTGAAGATAATATCTCATGGCTTATAGATGAACTACCTGCTTTATCGATAGCTTTTGCATGTGCTGAGGGTGTAAGTATTGTAAAAAATGCAGAGGAACTCAGAGTTAAAGAGAGTGACAGAATATCAACTGTTGTAAATGGTCTTATAGCTTGTGGGATAGAAGTAGATGAAGTCCATGATGGATATAGCGTCAAAGGTGGAACTCTTAAAGAAGCTAAGATAGATAGTCATGGAGACCATAGAATTGCTATGAGTTTTATAATAGCAGGGCTTAAATGTTCAATGGAAGTTGAAGATATAGATTGTATAAATACATCATTTCCAAACTTTTTTGAACTTTTACAAAAAATAACCAAAGTAGAATTCACTTCTTTGTAAAAGGAGACATAAAATAATGAAAATAGAATTAGCGGAGAGTTACGGTTTTTGTTTTGGCGTAAAAAGAGCTATAAAGATTGCTGAAGAGAATAAAAACTCTTCAACATATGGCCCTTTGATTCACAATTCAAAAGAGATACAAAGACTTGAAAAAGACTTTAAAGTTGGTTTGACTGATGACCATAAGAGCTTTGCTTCTGGCGATAAAGCAGTTATTAGAACTCACGGAATACCAAAAGAAGAGTTAGCAGAGCTAAGGGCAAACAATGTTGATGTAGTCGATGCTACTTGTCCTTACGTTACAAAGCCTCAGCAAATTTGCCAAGAGATGAGTGAGCAAGGATATGAGATTATTATTTTTGGTGATGATGCACATCCAGAGATAAAAGGTGTAAAAAGCTATGCAACTTACGGCGCGATTGTCGTTACTTCTCCAAGCGAACTAGAAGATTTAAAACTAAAAGATAGAATTGCTCTTGTAGCTCAAACAACTAGAAAAGTTGAAGACTATATGGAAGTAGCAAACTATCTAATTCCAAGATATAAAGAGGTTAGGGTTTTTAACACTATATGTAACGCAACTTTTGAGAATCAAGAAGCTGTTAGAAAGATTTCAAAAAAAGCAGATGTTATGATAATAATTGGTGGAAAAAACTCATCAAATACAAAGCAGCTATTTAGTATTTCACAAGATAATTGCAAAGATAGTTATCATATAGAGGATGAAAATGATTTAGATTTTTCATGGTTTAATGGTAAAGAGTTTTGTGGAATCAGTGCTGGAGCTTCTACTCCTGATTGGATTATTCAAAACGTTGTAAACTCTATTCAAAATAGCATTTAATTGCTGTTTTGAAATATTTTTTTAGATAATTTATCCATAATATTTCCCCCAATTTTCAAGCCTTTTTTAAATAATTAATAAAAGTATTATTAATAATTAGATATACTCACGAAATTTTTATGTAACAGAGGATAGGTAATGGCGTTCGATAACGAATCATTTGAAGAAGAAGAAAATTTTGCAGAGATGTTTGCTGCAAGTGAAAAGCAGCAAGAGACAAGTCGCATAGTAGAAGGCGAAGTTGTTGAAATTCAAGCGGATGAAAATAGAGCATTAGTAGGTGTTGGAGATAAGCTAGAGGGTATTCTTAGTTTAGACGAAATCAGTGAAAATGGTGTATTGAAGTTTAATGTTGGCGATAAAATCAAAGTAATGGTTACTGGATACTATAATGAGCGTCCAAAAATATCATATAAAAAAGTTTTAGAACAACAAAAAACTATCGATTTTATCGATAAACATAAAGAAAACTTTGAAGATATTGTTATTGATGGTTTAATTACTAAGAAAAATCGTGGTGGATATGTTGTTGAAGCTGATGATGTAACATTCTTTATGCCTCGCTCACTTGCGGCTTTTAAAGACACTGATGAAGTTGTTGGTCGTAAAATTAAAGCTCAAGTTGTAAAAATAGATGAAGAGCAAAACTCAATTGTTGTATCTCGCCGTAAGCTATTTAATGATGAGCGTAAAAAGAAAAAAGAGATTATTGATAAGTTGATGGAAGATGACACAACTATCGAGGGAACTATCAAAAAGATTACTAGCTATGGTATGTTTGTAGATGTTGGTGGTGTTGATGGTTTAGTTCATTATAATGAAATAAGCTACAAAGGTCCTGTTAATCCTTCAAAACTTTATAAAGAGGGCGATGCTGTAATGGTAAAAGCTATCTCTTATGATAAAGATAAAAGACATCTTTCTTTATCAATCAAAGCAGTTCAATCTGATCCATGGGCTGAAGTTGAGAGTGAACTAGATGAAGGCGATACAATTACTGTAACTGTTTCAAATATCGAAGCTTACGGTGTTTTCGTTGATTTAGGAAATGATATTGAAGGTTTCTTACATATCTCAGAAATATCATGGGACAAAAACGTTAAAAATCCTAATGATTATTTAACAGTTGGTCAAGAAATTGATGTTGAAGTAATTGAAATAAATCCTAAGACACATAAGTTACGTGTTTCATTAAAAAGACTTCTTGCTAAGCCTTTCGATGAATTTATGAAAAAACATAACGAAGGTGATGTAATTACTGGAACTGTTACTTCTCTTACAGATTTTGGTGCGTTCGTTCGTATCGATGGTATTGAAGGACTTCTTCATAATCAAGATATCTCTTGGGATAAAAACGTAAAATGTAAAGACGTTTTAAAAACAGGTGATGAAGTTGAAGTGAAAATTGCTAAAATCAATCCTGAAGATCAAAAAATTTCACTAAATAGAAAAGCTTTACTAGAGAGCCCAATTGATTCATTTGCTAAAAGCCATAAAATGAATAGTATTGTAGTTGGTACTATCCGTGATATTAAAGATTTTGGTGTTTTCGTTTCACTAGAAGATGGCGTTGATGCACTAATTCGTGATGAGGATTTATCTCCATTAGAAAAAAGTGATTTAGTTGTTGGACAACAAATAGAAGCTGCGATTGCAGTAATTGATACACGTCGTGACCGTATTCGCTTATCTGTTAAAAAATTAGATTACATAAAAAACCAAGCAATGCTAGATGAAATTAACGATGATGAGTCGCACTCTTTGGGTGATTTGATTAAAGATAAATTCAAGTAAAGATAGTGCGAAAAATTTTAAGATGGCTTACTCCTCTCATAGCAGTTGGGGTGGCTATTTTTATTGTTTTTTTTCTTATTTCAATCAACTCAAGTGAAGCCCATATTGAATTGGCTCCTTTAGAGCACAAGAAGGAAATTGTTGTAGATAAACCACAGCAAATGTGGCTGAATCATTTTTATAAGGCAGAAAAATCAGGATATTTTTATCCAGTAAATGAAGTTTTAATAAAAGTTGATTTAAATGAGAAAATAGCACCAAAACCAATATACAAACTCTCCGCGCCAGAATTAGATCCGTATCAACTCTTCTGTTTAAAAGAGGAGTTAAAACATCATAAATTGGAGTATTATCTCAAAAAAGATAAGAATGGTGCGGAGTTGCTCATTTACTCAAAAGATAGAGATAAGTTAAATTCTCTAGTTGAAGTGTTAAAAAATTATCAAATTTCAGCCTATGTTGGGCTATACAAAGAGGATACATAATGCAAAAACATACAATAGTAGTTTGTGATCATATACATGAAGCAGGATTGGAGATGCTGCGAAATGATAAAAATATAAATTTTATCATGGCGGCAGATGAAGACAAAGAGAAGCTTTTAACAATTATTGAACAAGCAGACGTTGCAATAACAAGAAGTTCAACTGATGTTGATGATAAGTTTATAGCTCATGCAAAAAACATGAAAGCAATTGTTCGTGCTGGTGTTGGCGTTGATAACGTTGATATAGCTGGATGCTCTAAAGAAGGAATTATAGTTATGAACGTTCCAACAGCAAACACAATTGCTGCAGTTGAACTTACTATGGCGCACATGCTCTCTTGTATGAGAATGTTCCCATATTCTCATAATCACTTAAAACTTGATAGAGTTTGGAAAAGAGAGAAGTGGTACGGGTATGAGCTAAAAGGAAAGAAACTAGGTGTTATTGGTTTTGGAAACATTGGCTCACGTGTTGCAAAAAGAGCTCAGGCTTTTGAGATGGATATAGTTGCTTATGACCCATATATCAACCCTTCAAAAGTAACTGATTTAGATATGGTTTATACTAAAAATTTTGAAGATATTTTATCTTGTGACATTATCACTATTCACACTCCTAAAAATAAAGAGACTGTAGATATGATAAATAGTGCAGAGATAGCTAAAATGAAAGATGGTGTGGTTTTAATTAACTGCGCTAGAGGTGGTCTTTATAATGAAGAAGCACTATACACTGGTCTGACAAATGGTAAAATTCGTTTTGCTGGTATTGATGTATTTATGAAAGAACCTGCAACAAATCACCCTCTGCTTGATCTTGATAATGTGACTGTTTCTCCTCACTTAGGTGCAAATACTTATGAGTCACAATATAACATCGGTGTACAAGCTGCTGAGAATGCTATTGCAGCTGCAAAAGGAATTTCTTATGCTCATGCAATGAATCTTCCAATTGATGAGAGCAAAATACCACCATTTGTAAAACCATTCTTAGAGATGGGGCAAAAAATTGGCTTCTTAGAATCTCAGTTAAATCAATCTCAAATTGTAGCAATTAAAGTAAGTGGGCATGGCGATATAGCAAAGTATGTTGACTCTCTTGCAACTTTTGTTGCAGTTGGGGCTATGAGCCAAATTAGTGATGATACTATCAACTATGTAAACGCTGATTTTGTGGCAAAAGAGAAGGGTATAAAGATAGAGTTTGAAGCACTTCTTGAGTCAACTGTTTATAAAAATCTCATTACTATTAAGTTAACTACTGCTGAGGGTGGAACGACTACTATTAGTGCTACTATCTTTGATGATAATATATTTAGAATTGTCTCAATAGATGGTTTTGATATAGAAGTTGCTCTTAAGGGCGATATGATTATTCTTAAAAATCAAGATGTTCCTGGAGTTATTGGAAATATTGGTTCAACTTTAGCAAAACACAATGTAAATATAGCAGATTTCTCACTTGCTAGAAATGATAAGAAACAAGCCTTAGCTGTTATCTTGGTTGATAATGTTATAAGCGATGCTACACTAGATGAGTTATTAAAAATAGATGCTTGTTCAAGCGTTCAATACGCAAGGTTATAGGTTATACTTAAACAACTATATGAGTAAATCCCATATAGTTGGCAGGGACAAAGATTTCCCTAAACCCACCCCCATAAAGCTCACACATCTTTTAGAAAAGTTCTTACATGTAATTTTTACATGCAAGAAATATCTACTCTTCATCCAAATTAAAATGTTTATTTAAATCAGATTTATAAAGAAGTATTGGCACTATAATCAAAGATGCAACAACGGCTGCTATTGTTCCAAAGATCAAAGCTACACCAAGGCCTCCAAATACAGCGTCTCCTGCTAGAAGCGTTGAAGCAAGTATAATTGCTGCTGCAGTTAGAAAGATAGGTTTGGCACGTGTTGCACTTGCGTATGCGATAGCTTCTGCTTTGCCCATTTTACTATCTCTCATCAGTGAAGCAGTAAAATCTATAAGAAGTAGAGAGTTTCTAGAGCTTATCCCTATAAGTGCGATAAAGCCAATTAGTGACGTAGCAGTTAAAAAGAATGTATCTGCTGTAAATATATCCATAATATAGTGGCCAACGATTACCCCAATTATTGATAAAAATGAGCCTAATAAAATGATACCGCTAAGGGTATAGCTTTTATAGTAGATTACCATTAGTAAAAATATAAGTACAAGTGCTGCGATAAAGGCAGCGCCTAATTCAACAAAAGTATCAAGTGTTACTTCCATCTCTCCATCCCAAATTAGCTCATAAACATCTTTAGAAGTTTTATCTACTAATCTTAGGTTAAATAATCCAATTTTTTCTATATCGTATTTGTCACTAAAGGTCTCTAAGATAGTGTTTCTTGCTTCCATAAGAGGATAGACTTGTGAAACCATATCTGTCTCAGCCATTACATTTGTCATTTTATGAAGATTTTTGCTCATTATCATAGGGTTTGATTTTTTTGGTACTATGGTTACGAGCTCAGTTAGCGGTGTCATCATTCCCATCTGGTTCATAAGTTTTAAAGATGATAGTTTTGCTTTTATATCATTTATATCTTTTGATGAGAATTTTTTTGACTCTTTGCTTAGTGAGAGATAGATTGGAATCTGATCATTTATCATAGATGAGTTTTTAACAGCTATCTGCATACCCTCAAATGCAAGATATAAAACATCGTTTAACTGCTTTATATTCACTCCAGAGAGAGATACCTTTGTGCTATCAACTTCTACTTCAAAAGTGTCATATATCTCATCTTGCATAACTTCTACATCAACTAAACCATCTGTTTTTTCAAATACATCTTTAACTCTGTTAGATAGAGTACGGATACCATCTGAATCTTGACCATAAACTTCTGCAACAATTGCTGCTAAAACAGGAGGCCCCGCAGGTGGCTCTACAAATGTTATGGTTGTATTTTCATATAGTTTTGTACAGTTATTTTGAATTTCTGGTCTGATGCGTTGAACCATAAAGTATGAAGGCTCATCTCTATGGTGTTTTTTTGTAAGGTTTACAACTATTTCTGAGACATTTTCACTATTTTTAAAGTGTGAGCCTTTGATAAGTCCAGCAAAATCAAGAGGAGCACCCATCCCTAAAAATATCTCAAAGTCAGTTATCTCTTTCTCATTTTTTAGATATTTTGCTACACACTCGCTTACTCTGTTTGTCTGCTCGATAGAGCTTCCCTCTGCAAGGGTTGCATAAATAGTAAATGTATCATTATTTTTTCCAGGGAGCATCTTTGCCAAAACCATTTTACTAGGAGCTATCATAAGTACAGATAAGACAAATGCTATAAATGTAGCTATAAGAATAAAGTTCCTCTTTTTAGGATTTTGAATACCCTCAAATACGGTGTCTTGAAATTTTTTAAACATTAATGTTTCTCCTCGCTATGAAACTCTGGTTTTTTTAACATTCTAGCTGCTAGATATGGAGTAAAGATATATGCTACAAAAAGTGAAGCCACAAGAGCAACTGGAACGTTTGCAGGAATTGGTTTCATAAACTGTCCCATCATCTGCCCAACAAACGCCATAGGAACCATCGTCATAATAATCGCTAAAGTTGCTATGTTTGTCGGTGGTCCAATCTCATCTGTTGCTTCAACCATAATATCATCAACACTTTTGTTTGCAGACTCTCTTGAGTGGTAGTGACGGTGAATATTTTCAATTACGATAATAGCAGCATCAACTAAAAGTCCAAGAGAGAGCAAGAAGGCAAAGAGTGTTATACGATTTATGGTTTGTCCTGTTAGATATGCTACAAAAAGTGTAATTGCTAAGATTGCAGGAACTGTAAATGTAACGATTAGAGACTCTCTCCATCCAAGAACTATGATTAATAAAATAGCGATAATTACGATTGATAAAAGAAGGTGAAATACAAGCTCATTTACTGCTTCATTTGCTCTCTCGCCATCGTTTCTTGTGATTACATAGCCTATATTGTTGTTGTTTAAATACTCTTTGTATGTCTCTAAATCACTCTTAACTGCATCCGCAATAACAACTGCATTTGTGCCTTGAAGTTTAGAGACTGTAAGTGTTACTTGATTTTGAAGTTCTGAGAAGACTCCATTTTCATTTTTTTTACTAATAGTTGCTGATTTAAAGTTTTGAATATCATAAGATGCGCTCACTTTTGCTACCTGTTTTAGATAGATTGGTGAACCCATATATTGGGCGATAATAATATTTCCGATATCATCAGCACTCTCAAGAGCATTTTTTACACCAAGCATAACTATCTCATTCTCTTTTGTTCTGTTTTTTACAGCTGGAACACTGTATGACAAGGATTGAACACCTTGAACAATTTGACCCATAGAGATGTTATAGCCTGAGAGCTTATTTAAATCTACTTCAACATTAAACTGGTGTCTGTTTCCACCTTTTAGCTCCGTAACTGCAACGTTGCTTAGTCCATTTATATGGTGCTGTATATTTTTAACTCTTTCGTAAAGTTCAGTTTTGCTCATGTTTGCGTCTTTTGAATAAAAAGCAACAGAGATTACTGGAATATCTACATCAATATCAAGAGGTTTTATGATTGGATTCATCGCACCTTTTGGGAACATGTTAGAGTTTTGCATAATTTTGTCATAGATTTTTAGGTTGGAGTTCTCTTTCTCTTCCCCAATAAAAAATGCAGCATTTACAACACCCACATTGTCCATCGCCATTGAGGAGATATTTTCTACACCTTTTACCTCTTTGAGCTTTCTCTCTAAGGGTTTTACGATGGCTTTTTCAATCTCAGCGGCACTAGCCCCAGGAAGAGCAACTATAACAGTTGAGCCACTTACAACCATTTGAGGATTCTCTTCTCTAGGCATTATATTTAGGGCTAAGTAGCCAATTGATAGTAAAAATATACCAAGAACAATAGTAAGTGGATTTCGTAAAAAGCCAGATGCCAATTTACCAGCGATATCTGTTGGTTTATAGTGAATCATCATCTAACCTTACTCAATTACAACTGTTGCATACATACCTGGATAGATAGAGTTGTAGACATTTTTAAATGATATTTTTATCTTAAATGAGTGTGTCATAGGATTTGAACTAGGTATGATTGCGCTTACTACACCAACGGTTTGGATATTTTGAGACGCTATATTTACGACTACTTTTTTCCCCTCTTTTATAAGTTTCAAATTATCCTCTGATATTTCAGCAGATATTTTCAAATCACTCAAATCAGATAACTCTAAAGCTGGCATTCCTGGCATCGCCATCTCCCCGACTTTTATATTTTTAGAAACAATTACACCATCATTTGGCGCTGTTATGTTTAAGTAGCGATACTGATTTTTAACTTCTGCTAATTGTGCTTCTGCTTGAATAACCTGTTTTTTAGCAATAATTATCATATTTGCAAGATTCTCTTCTGCAAGAGCTAAATTTTCAACTTCAAACTTTGAAACCATATCTTTTTCAAGAAGTCTTCTGTGTCTATCAAGATTCAATTTTACGTTTGTATATTGGTTCTGATACATTTGAAGGCTAAGTTGTGCTTGAGAGATACCAAGTTCTACTTGAATAAGAGCAGAATCTATCTCTTTTGAGTCAATCGTATATAGAAGGTCTCCTTTTTTCACGCTATCGCCCTCAGATACTTTAACATCTGTTACAAAGCCCATAAAACGGCTTGTTATCATCTTCCTGTTGTCACTTATAACTGTGCCAGATAGTGTTATCGCCTCTGCTGCTAATATGGCACTTAGCATTGCCAAAAGTATTACTATTTTTCTCATTTTTCTTCTCCGTTTGCTAATTTTTCAAGTGCGAAAATTCTCTCGTTTCGCTTGTTTAGAGTCTGTTGTAGTTGCAGTATCTTTTGAATCTGCTCAGATTGTTTGATGATTACATCGCTCATTGAAGAGAGTTTTTCTCTATATCTCGCCTCATAATTGTTGTAAATCTCATCAGCTAAAAGAAGCTCTTTTTTTAGTGACTCTATATCTTTGTTTAAACTCTCTATCTCAGTTCTTATCTTTTGTGTTTGAAGCTCAATTCCACTTTTTGCGAGGGCTACTTGAGTTTGTGTTTTTAGATACTCAACTCTTGATTTTTCAACATTTGCGCTATCTATGCCACCATTAAATATATTTAGCGTAGCTCTAGCACCTATTGTGTAAGATTTATGGTCACTTGCATCATTTAAAAATTTATCATCAGCAGTTGCGACCTCTGCAAAAGCACCAACCATTGGGTAATATGAAGACTCTGCTACATCAACCATACTTTTTTTAAGAGCAAGTCCACTGTTTGCTTTTTGAATATCTAGGTTATTTTTAAGTATCTCATCATTTGTAACGGTTGGCATCATAATCTCAAGTGATGGAGTTTTTATAGATGTCACTTTTTGGTTTAGAAGAAAACTTATGTAGTGGTACAAAAGCTCTTTGTTTGACTCCATTTGTGAGATTAGACGCTCAACATTTCCCTTTTTTGCTGTTACTTCAAGCAGGTCAACTTTTTTTGCATAACCAACATCTATCATCTCTTTTGTCATAGCTTCAAGTGTATCTATGTTTTTTAAAATAACATTTAAGTTAGAGATAGAGTCCTCAAGAAGAGCCATATCATAAAAGCTTTTTCTAGTTTCATACACTTTTTCATTTAGCATTTGAGTTTTTTCTAGCGTTCTAATCTT